>JBIIFW010000183.1:0-5276 GCA_044236985.1 Bradymonadia bacterium
AAAGTTCGCGGCCGACCGCTCCGGCGTCCAATCCAGCGCATCGGAACGCTTCGCTGCGCCCAGAAGGTCGCGCAGCCGCTGCGCCTCTTCGGCCAGCACGGCATCCTCAAGCAGAGCCAGCTCCACCTGCGCTACCTCAGAGGCGGGCAGCATGCCTGCACAGTAGTCGAGCAACTTTGCCCGTGCCTGTTCCGTCGTCAGCCTCATGGCTCTAACTCCGAAGAATCCAGGCCGGCGTCCCGCTGCCGCAGCGCGAGCGTCATCCGCTCCCGCGCCCGACGCACCCGCGCTGCAATCGTGTTGAGAGGCTCGCCCGTCTGGTCGGCAATCTCCGCCAGTGTCATGCCCTCGATTGCAAACATGATGAAGTTATCACGCGCGTCCGGCGACAGCTGCTGCAACACCGCATCGAGCGCCCGCAACTTGTCGCGCGACGATAGCCTGCGCCACTCATCCGGCCCTGCGCCCAGCATCTCCATCCCCAGCGGGTCGAGCGCAGACGGCCGCTTCCGCAGGTGCGAGAAGGCCACATTCCGTGTGATGCGCTGCAGCCAGTTCACCAGCGGTCGCGTGGCATCGTAGCGCGGTAAACTGAGGTGGAGCTGAAGGAAGACCTCCTGCACCACATCATCGACCTCCGAGCTTCCCCCCAGAAGGCGAGCCAATCGCCGATAGACAATCGGGCTCAGACGCCGGTGGAGCTCGGAGAATGCCGCCATGCTCCCCGAAACCGAGAGCTCGACGAGGAGCGTATCCGACAGCTGCGAGAGCTCGGATGGGGTCTGGGTCAAGGCGGCGCTCATGGGACATTCCATCCTAGCGACAGGCTCGCACTCGGACCAGCGAAGGCCCACAGCGACGGGCCCACCACCTTGTCATCTCCCACCACCGCCCGATAGCCAACCTCGATCGCAGGCTCAGCCGAGCCAACCCGCAGACCCAGGCGGCCATGTACCGACGCCTCCGGGAGCCAGGCCGACTCCGACACCGACGCCAGCTCGCTGGCAAGCGTGGATTGCGCCCAGACCAGCCCCAGGCCGCTGCGAATCCCGACATCAAGTCCCGCCCAGCGCGACGACGAGCTCAGGAAGCCGCCAACAGAGGCCACCTGGACGCCCGGTCGCGCGCTGCTGCCCTGCGACGAGTCAACGTAGAGGAACTGCGAATCCACCCGCGCGAGCGAGCACCAGCCCTCTGCCCCCGCTCGGAATGCTGCCGACACCGGCACCGAGTAGCCAGCCGACAGCGTGCTCACCGCATGACCGTTCAGCGCCGTCGCTCCAAGCCCGATCCGACCCTGCGCAGAGCTCGGCAGCGGAGCCGACTCTGCAGCCGAAGCAGGGAGCCTCGCTGCCGTCGCGACCGGCGCCGCGCTCGCACCGATCAATCGTGCCTGCAGCGACATCGCCTCAGCCGCACCCCGCCCGGCCACATGGGCCTGCTCGAGCGACCGCGCGCGGTGCAACAAGGTCCAGCTCACCTCCGCCGCCACCAGCATCGTCTCTCGGTCGGCACGAATCCCCGACAGCCAGACACCGCCGCCGTCGGTCACCGTCACGATGCAGTCGGAGCCTCGCACTCCGACCTCCCAATCGGCCCCAGCCTGCGCGCGGCTCTCAAGCGCCCGAATCAAGGCCGCCACATCCACCGCTGTCCTGCAGGGCGCCGGCGCCGACGCTTCCGCCGCCACCGCCGCAGCAGACGCGACCAACGACCCTCCCGTCACGCAGATGGCAGCGACCAGCCAAGCCAACCGTCCGGCGGCGCTGCTCTGGAGTACGGACTTCATCGTGGCGGATACCGTGGGAGGCTGAGGCGAGTCGCGGCGCGCAAGGTGGGAGGCGGTACCTTGCGCGCCACTACTCTCCCTTTCGATCCTTCGCCTTCCATTTGTGCAGCAACACGCATCAGGCCGCCGGCACCGAACTGGCTGCCATGCCGCCCAGAGTCGAGCCGGCTCCGTCGTGCCAATCTCCGAGCCGATATCTCTGAGACCGGAGCGACATCGCCTCGTCGAAGTCGACACGCCACCCTTCAGCGGCTAAACTCATGCCGTACCGACGACCCGGGTCTGGCCACTCCGCATGAAGCGTATCCTCTACAGTCTCATCCTCGCCCTCGGCTTTTCGGCCTGCGCACCCCTTCTCGCTCCTCCCAAAGAGGGCATCGAAGGCATCCCCAGCTGGGTCCGTCGCCGCGATCGCGAGGAGCGAGCCATCGCCAATCGCCAGATCGAGGCCGCGCGCCAGCGCCAAGAGCTCCGCGCTGCTCGGGCCAAGGCCGAACAGGAGCGCATGGCCGCGGAGGCCGCTGCAAGGGAGGCAGAACTCGCGGCTGCCTTGGCTGCCGGAGAGCATGCAGTTGCGGAGGGTAGCGCCGTCGCGGAGACGGTCGTCGACACGGCCAACGGCAGCGGCGAAGGCAGCGGCGCCAACGAGGTCGCCACCAGCGAGCCCGTCTCGTCTGGCAGCGGCGAAGGCAGCGGCACCACCGAAATCGCCACAAGTGAGCCCGCCAAGACCGAGCCCGTATCTTCTGGCAGCGGCGAGGGCAGCGGCACCGCCGAAGTCGCAACGACCGAGCAGCCGGCGACCGAGCCGACCAAGCCGGAGCCCGCCAAGCCGGAGCCCGCCAAGCCCGAAGTCGCAACCGCTGAACCAGAGGTTGTACCCGTCGCTCCGCGCAGAGAGCGCGATGTGCAGCCCCTTGGTGTTGTGCAGACCCTCGGACGCGCAGGCAGCTACTTCATCCCCGAGAACCTGACCGGCGCCGTGCCGTTGCTCATCCTCTTCCACGGACCGGGCGACAGCGGCGCGCTCATCGCAGAGCCCTTCGTCGATCAGGCGCGCGCTCACGGCTTCGTCATCCTCGCCATCGATGCGGTGAACAAGGAGAACAGCGTCTGGGCCTTCGAGGTCAACAACGCCATCGTCCACCGCACCAAGGAGCTTCAGTTCCTCGCCAAGGCAATGGAGTGGATGACCCAGACCCAGCGTGTCACCTTCGACAAATCCAAGACGCTCGTCGCAGGTTACTCTCAGGGCGCAAGCATCGCGGCTTGGGTGGGTACCAACGAGCGCTTCGTCTCCCATCTCGGCCTTCTCCACGGCGGCTTCCTCAGTGAGGGCATCGGCTACGAGGTCCGCCCCGTCTGGCTCTCGACGGGCGACAAGGACGACTTCCGTACCCCCGTCATTCACGCCAGCACCGCCCGCGCGCTTCGCACCCTCGGACTCAAAGACCTCACCAGCCGCGTCTTCAAGACCGACATCTCCCTCAGCAAAGAGGAGTGCGAGTCCCTCATTGGCTGGTGGCTCGGCCTCTCCGCCACAGACACAGTCGCGCCGGTCGAAGCTCCTGCCAAGTAGCCGCAGCGAGTGAAACACTCCGCCCCCATATCGCGGGCCCACACCAACATCGGAGAGCTACGTGAAGACGCTCAACAGCAAGGTGGTCGCCATCACGGGAGCAGGGTCCGGCATTGGCCGGGCGCTTGCCCTCGACGCCGCCAAGCAGGGCGCCTCTGTCGCCATCTGTGACCGCAACGCCGACGCCCTCGCCGAGACGGTTGCATTGCTGGGCGATGCTCCCCACCTCGCAAGCGTCGTCGATGTCCGCAGCGATGTTGAGGTCCTCGCTTTTGCCGCGGCTGTCGCTGAGAAGTTTGGCCCCGCCCATGTCATCGTGAACAACGCCGGCGTGGCGCTCTCCCACTACTTCGACAGCCAGTCCCGCCAGGACTTCGAGTGGGTCATGGACGTCAACTTCTGGGGCGTGGTCCGCGGCACCGAGGCCTTCCTCCCGCAGCTCAAGACCCACGACGATGCCCATATCGTCAACATCTCCAGCCTCTTTGGCCTGGTCGGCGTGCCCAGCCAGTCGGCCTACAACGCCTCCAAGTTCGCCGTCAGAGGTCTCTCCGAATCGCTCCGGCAGGAGCTCCACGGCACGCCCATCCAGGTCAGCTGCGTCCACCCCGGCGGAATCGACACCAACATCATCCGCAACGGAAAGCACCTCCAGGGCGCCGACGGAAATCCGACCACCACCGCCTCGCTCGCCACATCTTTTGCCCGCACCACGAGCACCACGCCTGACGCCGCTTCGCGCATCATCTGGTCGGGGGTCTTGCGTAACCGTGCCCGCATCCTCATCGGGCCCGAGGCCTACGCGATGGACCTCGTTCAGCGGCTCCTGCCGGCCGGCTATCCCGCCGTGCTCCGACCCTTCCTGCGCATCTTCTCGACCAAGCAGCGGTGACCCTCGCCATGCACGAAACCGGCGCCAAGCCCTTCGACCTCATCATCATCGGAGCGGGCTTCGCCGGCATCGGCCTTGCCCATCAGGCGCGGCAGGCTGGATTCACCAACATCCTCATCCTTGAGCGGTCGCAGCGGGTCGGCGGCACCTGGCGCGAGAACATCTATCCGGGCGCCGCCTGTGATGTGCCGTCGCACCTCTACAGCTTCTCCTTCGCGCCCAACCCTGACTGGTCGCGACTCTTCGCGCCGCAGCCCGAGATCCTCGACTACATCGAGCGCTGCGCCACCGACTTCGGCCTCCGCCCCCACATCCGATTCGGCGCCGAGGTGGTCCGATCCGAGTTCGACGAAGCGGCAGGCCTCTGGACCGTCCATACCGCATCGGGCGACCCGCTCCGCACCCGATTCCTCGTCTCCGGTGCAGGACACGCCCTCTCCAAGCCTGCGCTCCCCGCGGTCAAAGGGCTCGGCACCTTCAAGGGCCTCACGATGCACTCCGCCCAGTGGGACCCGACCGTCGACCTGCGCGGCAAGCGGGTCGCCGTCATCGGCACGGGCGCAAGCGCCATGCAGCTCGTCCCCAAGGTGGCCGCACAGGCCTCGCACCTCTTCGTCCTGCAGCGCACCCCGGGCTGGCTCATCCCCCGCCCCGACTTCGCGACGCCGGAGCCCGTCAAGCGCCTCTTCCGCCGTCTCCCGGCCACACAGAAGCTCGTCCGCGCACTCCTCTACACCTACATGGAGGCCTTCGCGGTTGCCTATGTGCTCGAACCGCGACTCGGCCGTCTCCGCGAGCGCGGCTGCAAGCGCTACCTCTATCGTACCATCAGCGACCCGGCGATGCGCGCCAAGCTCACCCCCGCCTACCGCATCGGCTGCAAGCGGCTCCTCATCAGCAGCGACTACCTGCCCACACTCAAGCTGCCCCATGTCAGCCTCGTTGCAGAGGCGCTCACGGAGCTGAGAGAGGAGAGCATCGTCACGGCCTCCGGGGAGGAGCATCAGGTCGACGTT
>JBIIFW010000184.1:0-5272 GCA_044236985.1 Bradymonadia bacterium
CCTTGAACTTGACCATGTCGAGGCCAATCTCGGTCGCATACTTCTCGAGGTCAGGACGGGTGAGCGCCTTCATGTTTTCGAAAAGCTTGTCGTGCATCTCCCAGAACTTGCCCTGGGCATGGGCAGCGAGCGAGGCCTCGGCCGCGAGCGGCGCGTTCTTGTGGAACGGAAGCGGGTTGTGCTTGAAAATGACGCGAACCTTGCCCGCATACTCGGGGGTGTCGAAGATCTGCTTCAGCGTCGGGTTGACCCGGCCGCAGAAGGGGCACTCAAAGTCCGAGTACTCAACGATGGTGACGAGTGCGTTCTCGGCGCCCTTCAGCGGCGCGCCCTTGAGGCCAAACTGGTCGGCCGCGTCGAACGGAGCGCCCGTCTCGGCGCCCGAGCCCGAGCCCTCGCCGGCGGAGGGCGACGTGCGGCAGGCGGAGCCCACCAAGCCAGCACTCAGCAGCGCCGCGCCGAGCATCATCTTCAAACCAAACTGCTTCATCATGTTCGAACGCTCCTCAAAAAAATCCGTGCGGGATAGTGTGTTAGCCTGCATCGTGGGGATGGTGCACGGAACCCAACGACTCCGGGCGTTATTCCAGAGGCCGAAGTCCTAGCCGTCCTGCTGGGCTTCCGCAACATCCGACCTGTTCGGAAGCGGTAGCGCGGTTGACGGAGAAGGAGCGAATCGGTAGGCACCGCGCTCCCGTCGCCGGAGTGGCGGAATGGCAGACGCGGCGGACTCAAAATCCGTTGTCCTTACAGACGTGTGGGTTCGACCCCCACCTCCGGTACTTATGTCCATGTCCAACAGTCAGCTCAATCTCGTCTGGATGGACTTGGAAATGACAGGGCTGCAGCCCGACCAGGACCGCATCCTCGAGATTGCGGTTCTGGTCACGGATGCGGACCTCAACATCATCGCCGAAGGTCCCGAGCTGGTGATTCACCAGTCCGAGGAGCAGCTGGCGCTCATGGATGAGTGGAACCGAAAGACCCACGGCAACTCGGGGCTCACGGAGCGGGTGCGCGCGTCGACCGTCACCGAGGCCGAGGCCGAGGCGCAGGTGATGGCCTTCCTCCGCAAGCATGTGGGCAAGCGGATGGCGCCGCTGGCAGGCAACTCGATCCATCAGGACCGGCGGTTCATCGCCAAGTATATGACCGAGGTCGACGCCTACCTGCACTACCGGTTGGTGGATGTATCGACCCTCAAGGAGCTGGCCCGCCGCTGGTTCCCCGAGAGCTACGCCGCGGTCCCCAAGAAGGCGGAGCGCCACCGGGCGCTGGAGGACATCCGCGGCTCGGTGGAGGAGCTCAAGTTCTACCAGCAGGTGTTGTTTGCGGAGCGTGGCGACCGTGAGGCTCGCATCAAGGCGCTCCTGACGCCGCCCGACGCAGAGCCGAGCTAGACCTCTCCCTCGACGGCTGTCTGCGTGGGGAGCAGCCCCGCCTTGGCGAAGAGGGCAAACGAGGCCTCGTTGCCCGGTATGACGTGCGCTCGAAGTCGGCGGATGCCCTGCGCTTTGAGCGCGGTGATGGCTCCTGTGAGCAGGCTGCTGCCGACACCAGCGCCTCTTCCGTCGGCGGTGACAAAGATGTTGTGGATGTAGCCGAGCGCGGCGCGCGGGTTCTGGTCCGGGAACAGGCGCCGAAAGAGTCGGATGGGGAGCTGCTCAGGCGGAAGAAGCAGCGCGCCTTCGACGAAGCCGACGGGTGCGCCGGCAGCCGAGGCAACGAGGTAGTGAACATCGGCGCGTTGGAGGCGGCGGGCGATGTAGCTGCGGCTCTCCTCTGCAGGCGTGGGCCGTCCCGTCCAGCCGCGGTCGACCTGATCCTGCACGAGCTGTTCGTAGAGAGTTGCGACGAGGTCGAGGTCGTCGCGGGTCGCCCGTCGGATCGTCAGCGCGGCATCATGGGGCATCGGTCATCTCGAAGCGGAGCGTGGCGCCGCGGAGCTGAGCGTGGGTGATGGTGGGCTCGCTGTAGGGCGCTCCGTTGAGGGTCGTCGAAGCGACGAAGCCGCGCGCCGGCGAGGCGCCGGGCGCCTCGATGCGGAGCCCCTCGCCGCCGACGAGCGGGAGCGTCGCGAGCGGGACGATGGGGTTGCCCAAGATGAAGGTGTCGGTGCCTGCGATGGGGAAGAGGCCGACGGCGGCGAAGAGGTACCAGGCGGAGAGGGTGCCTCCGTCGTCGTTACCCGGCAGCCCGTCTGGGCCGTTGCCGTAGAGCCGGGTCTGGATCTGGCGTAGCCAGTGGTAGCGGCGGCTCGGGTCAGCGGAAGCGTAGAAGAGCCAAGCAGTGTGCAGGTCGGGCTCGTTGCCGTGCCAGTAGTAGGTGTCTGGAAGGACGCTGTTGGGGCGGGCGGCGCGGCCGAGCGCAGAGCGGGAGAAGAACTCCTCCAGCGCGGCGCCGAAGGGCTCCGCTCCTCCGAAGAGGTCGACCATGCCTGACACATCGTGCGGGGCGTAGAAGCGGTAGTGCCAGATTGTGCCCTCGGTGTAGGGGCCGCCACCCATGAAGAAGGAGTCACGACGCACCACACGGTCGAAGGTCCCGTCGGCCCGCTTTGGCTGGTAGAAGCCGGTCTCGGCGTCGAAGAGGTTCTTGTGGAAGCCTGCGCGGGTTGCGAAACGCTCGGCCTCATCGACGCGGCCGAGGGCCTGGGCGAGGCGGAAGAGGGCGTGGTCGGCGTAGGCGAACTCCTGGGTCTGCGAGACCGACTCGTTGCCGCGGTCGCTGGGGATGTAGCCGAAGCTGAGGTAGTCGGAGATGTTGTCGCGGAGCTGCTGCGAACCATCGATGGGGGCGTTGGCGGTGATGTTCAAGAGGTCGAGTGCCCGGTCGTAGTCGATGCCGTCGAGCCCCTTTAGGAGGCTCTCGGAGAAGAGGAAGTCTGCACTTGTGCCGACCATGCTCCCGGTGTCGCCGAGGACCGAGGGCCAGCGAGGGATGAAGCCGCCCTGCTCGCCCATGGTGATGAGCGAGGCGAGCGAGGCCCGCTGGAGCACCGGGTCGACCATGAGGTACCAGGGATGAAGGGTCCGGAAGGTGTCCCAGAGCGAGAGGTCGGAGTAGTAGCCCTCTGCGCTGCCCTGGTGGGGGAGTTCATCGACGCCGGTGTAGCGGAGGTCGGCGTCGTCGTAGCGGGTGGGCATGCGGTAGGTGTTGTAGAGGGCAGTGTAGAAGGTCTCTGCCGTCGCCTGGTCTTCGGTGCCCATCTGCACGAGCGCCAGCTTCTCGCCCCAGCGGGCGCGGGCGGCGCCGCTCGCCTGGTCGAAGGTCACGCCGGCTGCCTCCGCGGCGAAGTTCCCCGTGGCCCCCGCAGCGTCGACAAAGGAGAGGGCAACCCTGACGGTTACAGGTCCGGTGCCTGCCGCGAAGGCCAGCACGACGCCTGACTGCAGACCCGAAGCGGAGCTGCCCTCGCGGTAGCCAGCCTCGTCCCAGACGGAGGCGGCCGCCAGGGGCTGGTCGACGGTGCCGGTGAAGTAGAGTTTGATCATGCCTGCGCGGCCGGCGAAGCCGCCGGTGAACTGGACCATGCCGCTGAAGGCGCCAGTCGCAGGGTCGACAGTGACCTCACTCTCTTCGACCGGGGAGTCTTCGACATGGGAGGTGGCGTCGAAGAGAAGTGTGAAGGGCTGCCCGTCGCGCGAAGTGACCCGGGTGAAACCGGTGCGTTGTGTGGCGGTGTTCTCGACGCGCACAGCGGGGTCGGTGAGGTTGACGGCGTAGTAGCCTGGCGAGGCGCTCTCGCTGGCCTTGTCGAAGGTGGCCCAGCGGGCACCGGGCAGTTTGTCGTTGAGCGAAGCAACGGGCAGGATGCGGAGGTTGCAGAAGTCGGTCGCGCCTGTGCCGACGAAGCGGGTGTGGCTAAAGCCGCGGATGTGGGGGTCTGTGTTGTTGTAGCCCGAGAAGTGGGACTGCGAGGGGTGGTAGGGGCCGTTGGTGGTGTCGGGGCCGAGCTTGACCATGCCGTTCGGGAGCTGTGCGGCGGGCGTGAGGCCTGCGTAGCCGAAGCCGGTGCCGCCTGTGCCGACGAAGGGGCGCACGGCGTCGAGCGCCTGCTCTGTGGTGAAGGTATCGGGCGGGAAGGGCGGAAGCGGCGTCTCAGAACCCTCGTTGGAGGTGTCTGCAGCGGAGCCGTCTGTGGCGGCTGTGGTGTCTGCAGCGGAGCCTTCTGAGGTGTCTGCAGCGGAGCCTTCTCTGGTGTCTGCAGCGGAGCCGCTGTCGCCGCAGGCGGCGACGAGGAGCGCGAAGAGGAGGGCGGCTGTGCGATAGCATCGGTTCATGAGGAGGCTCCCGTGGGGTTGCATGGGTTATGCACGGCTCACCGACAGGAGACAAGGTTCGGGCAGACGGGAGCGGAGCCTGTGTTCGGTTGTTGCAGTGGGTGGCCCTGCCACCTAGAGACGCAGCATCGATTGCCGTCCCGATGAGGCTTCATGTCGTTGCTCGCCGATGCCGTTGCCACAGCAACCCAACCTGATTCGCTCCTTCACAAGCTCATCAGGCTGCTCAGGGATCCCAGCTGGATCGTTGAGAGCTACGGCTACTGGGCGCTTGGCATCATCATCTTCCTGGAGACGGGCGCGCTCATCGCGCTGCTGCCCGGCGACTCGCTGCTGGTTGTTGCAGGCATCTTCGCCGCCAAGGGCACGCTGAACATCCTGACCATCATCGCGCTGCTGGTGCCGCTGGCGATTCTGGGCGACGCCTGCTCCTACCTCATCGGAAAGAAGTTCGGCGATGCCTTCTTCAAGAACCCCAACTCGAAGCTCTTCAACCCCAAGCACATCGAGCGGGCGCACGCCTTCTACGACACGCATGGTGGCAAGGCGATCGTAATGGCCCGCTTCGTTCCAATCATGCGGACGCTCCTGCCTGTCGTCGCGGGATTCGCTGGCATGCGTTACCGCGACTTCGCAATCTTCAATGTTGTCGGCGGCGCGGCCTGGATCATCTCGATGTCGCTGCTCGGCTACTTCCTGGGTGCGGCCTTTCCCTGGGTCCCCAAGCACATCGACAAGATCGTGATTGTAATCGTGCTGCTCTCGGTGCTGCCGATTGTACTCGAGTATCTGAAGGCGCGGCGGTCGCAGGATGCAGCTGGCGCATGAGGCTTTCCGGGTGCGCTGAGCGCAGGCAGCAGCGGGGCTCGCGATGCTGAAGGGACTGCTTCAGCGGAGGCTCCTTTTTGTGACCGGCAAGGGCGGTGTCGGAAAGACGACGATGGTTGCTGCGCTGGGGCTGCTGGCTACCCGTCAGGGCAAGCGGGTGC
>JBIIFW010000185.1:0-5263 GCA_044236985.1 Bradymonadia bacterium
CGGGCCCCTGGGGGCGGGGAGGATGACGGCGAAGTCGTCGGCGCCGACGCGGGCGCAGCGGAGCGAGGTGGAGAAGACAGACCGGAGCTGCTGGGCGATCTGAATAAGGAGTTCGTCGCCGGCGGCCGCGCCGATGCTGTCGCAGATGGCGCCGAAGCCGTCGATGTCGAAGCGGGCGACGGCGATGCCGCTGAAGCCGTCGCCGCCGGTGCGCTGCTCGCCCAACAACTCCATAAGTCGTGTGCGGTTGGGGAGCCCGGTCAGGGTATCGACGCGCAGGGTGGTGAGCACCCGCTGGTGGGAGCGGGCGACGGCGCGGAGTCCTGCGTCGTAGAGCCAGCGGAGCGAGAGGATGAGCACGACAATGGCGATGGTGACGAAGATGGAGGCTGGGCTGTGGAAGACGGGCGCGTCGGGGTACCGCATGACGAGGGCGAGGAGGGTGCCGAACGCGGTGATGGCCGCCCAGGTGCCGCTCACGGTGGCGGCCCCAAAGAGGACGGGAAGCCAGATGGCCTGGGGCATGACGAATTGAACGCCGGCGGCCGGGACGAAGTTCACCACAACCACGGCAAGCAGCACCGTCAAGAGCCGCGAGAGGTGGAGCGAGGCGCTCTTGGAGTTGAGGACCCGGACGACGACGGAGGTAAGCGCGAAGAGGGCCAGCCCGATCGCAGCGTTCACCTGGGTGTCCGTGCCGACGACCTCGAAGGCAGGAAAGACGAGATAGCCGAGCCCGTGGTAAAGAAAGAGGAGGGAGAGGGTGCCGCTCAGCACTGCAACGGTGGTGGTGGCGAAGTTGAGGACGCGGCGCTGCAGGTCGCCGACGATGAGCTCGTCTTCGTGGACCTGCAGCAGTGCGTGTGAGGGTGAGCTTGAATCGGACATGTCGGCGGGACGCAGCAGAGGAGCGCGACTCTGACAGCGAAGGCCAAGAATGCAAGTCGTTACGCCGCTTTGCGGTCTGCGGGGCTGAGCGTCAGAGGTTTACAATCGACGTGCAGGGTGGAGGCCAAATCGCCACGACCGTATCGATGGGGCGCGGCTACGCTGCGAGGTGCGGCTGCATTCCGTCTGCTGCGGGATCACTGGGCAGACGGCGCCAGCCCAAGGCCCAGATGGCTGCGCCGGTGGCCATGGCGATCGGGACGAGCCAGAGGGCGAGCGCGAGCGGTTCGCCCTGCCCTGCCGCGGCTCACATGTCGGTGAGTGAGCCGCCGATCGTGGGCGAGATGGAGTCGCCGAAGAGGTGGATGGTGAGGGCTCGCCTCACCGCGCCTCAGCCGTTTTGCTGCTTGCGCAGCGCGGCCTCGAAGGCATCGGCGGTGACGGGGCGGCCAAAGAGCCAGCCCTGACCGAAATCGCAACGGAGGCCGAGCAGGAGGTCGCGCTGCTCAGGGGTCTCGACGCCCTCTGCGACGACCGTCATGCCAAGCGAATGGGCGAGGCTGATGATGCCGGCGCAGAGCGCATGCTCGCGGTTGCCTTCGGCGAGACCGGAGACGAAGCGGCGGTCAATCTTGACGATGTCTATCTCGAAGGCGTGGAGCTGCGCGAGCGAGGCATAGCCCGTGCCGAAGTCGTCGAGGGCGAGGCCGATGCCGGAGGCGCGGAGGTCGGCGAGCCGGGCACGATTCGCCTCTCGACCGTCGAGGAGGACGCCCTCGGTGATTTCGATGATGATTGCCCCCTTGTCGAGGCCCAGCGCGCGGAACTGGGCGACGCAGTTCGGCTCCCTGTCGCCGTCGGCTCGGAACTGCACGGGAGAGCGGTTGATGCTCATCTGGAAGGCGGGTTCAAGGTTGGCGCGGATGTGGGCGGCGAACCGGGCTGCCTCGAGCGCGACCCAGTCGCCGATCTCGTGAATGGCGCCTACCTGCTCCGAGATGGCAATGAACTCGGCAGGGCTGACGCTGCCGAATTCGGGATGGTTCCACCGGACGAGGGCCTCGGCTTTGATATGGCGGCCAGAGGCGAGTTCGACGATGGGCTGGTAGGCAACAAACATCTCGCCACGCTCGGCGGCGCCGAAGATGGTCTGCGCAATCTCGAAGGCGCGGCCTGTGGGGGCATCGGCGTTTGTGGTCGGCAGACTCACCACGATGCGCTGGCCGCTCCGCTTTGCCTCGGTGAGGGCGAGGTCTGCACGCTGGAGGATGGCCTCGGCGCTCTCGAACAGCGCATCGCTTCCCATCGCCACGCCAGCCTTGAGGGTGAGGCGTAGGGTGCGACCGCCGAAGGCGCGGGGCTTTCCGAGCCGGACGAGGAGCTCTTCGGTACGGAGTTCGGCCTCGCCGATGCCCGAGGCCGCGGGGAGGATGAGCGCGAAGTCATCGGCACCAATCCGGGCAGCGCGGAGCGACGGTCCGAAGGAAGACCGGAGTTCGTTCGCGATGTCGACGAGCAGCTCGTCTGCAACCGTGGCACCCACGGCATCACAGATGGCGCCGAAACCATCGATGTCGAAGCGAGTGATGGCGGTGCCGGTGTAGCCGCCGACCGCCCCCTGCTCCGTGAGGAGTTCCATCAGGCGGGTGCGGTTCGGAAGCCCGGTGAGGGAGTCAACGCGGAGGGTCGTGAGCACACGCTGGTGCGACTTGGCCGCCGCGCGGAGGCCCGCATCGAAGAGCCAGCGGAGCGCGAGGACCAGGGCCAGCACGCCCACGGTGACACTGAGCGACGCAGGATTGCGAAAGACCGGTGCCTCTGGGAATCGGTAGGCGACGCCCGCAAAGACAATGACCGCGGTTGCCGCAGCCCATCTGCCGCTGACGGTTGCGGCAGCGAAGAGGATGGGGAGCCATAGCAACTGGGGGAAGGCATAGTCGAGGATCACGGCCGGCAGGTAGTTCACCACCAGCAGTGAAAGCAGGAGCGTGAGGAAGCGGGCGACGTTGAGCGAGGCGGCACCTCGCTGGAAGAAGCTGGCGGCGGCCGTTGTAACCGAGAAGACCGCGAGGCCGATGGAGGTGTTGAGCTGGACCCTGGTGGAGACCGACTCGAAGGTGAGAAACTCAACCCAACCGAAGGCGTGCACGAAGAAGAGCACCGAGATGACGGCTGACAGACCGGCAATGATGGCGGTGGTTACGCCGACCACGGTGCCTCGCAGTTCGTTGACGATCTGCTCGTCCTCCGAGACCTGCAGGAGGGCGTATGCGCCTGATAGGCGGTCAAGCATGAGAGGCCGAATGTGATGGGCCTCCGCCTTTGGTCATCGGATGGCGAAATATCAAGTGGCGCGAGGGCATTCGGGGGCTCGGACAGGCCGAAGCCCGTCTCCAGCTTCCGTCAGGCCTCGCGGAGCGCAGCCTCGATTTCTGCGCAGAGTTCGCGACGGGCCTCCACCAGGGCCGCGGCACGCCTGCTCTGCGAGGCGACCCAGAGGCCGCGGAGCGCCTGTTTGCGACGCTGCCAGCGCTCGTCGAAGCGAAGGGCTGCGAGGCCCGTAAGCGGTGCGATGACGAGCGTCGCGAGGCCAGCGAGCGGGCCGATGGCAAAGGCCGCAGCGGTCGCCCAGGCGAGATAGGTGACGGTGAGCACCAGCAGGCCGAGCAATACCTTTGCGGTGCCGAAGATGTCGGTCTCGGTGCCGGCGATGCGCACCGCGATCGGACCGACGGCACGGTAGGGGAGCCAGGCGAAGGCGGCACCGACGAGTGCGACCGGCAGGAGCAGGAGCAGGGAGAGGAGGCCGAAGGCGAGACGGACCGGCGCGGGCTGCTCGGCCGCGAAGGGGTCCGAGATTCCTGCCTCCTTCATGGCCGCCGCGAACCGGCGGGTTCGGGCAACAAGCGCATCGAGCCGGCCGGGGTCGGAGGCGGCCAGCGCACGGGCCGCTGCGGCAAGGCGGAGGGCGCGTCGGTCGCGCGCAGCGAGGTCTGCGCCGCCATCTTCGGCCGTCCAGGTTGCGACGGCAACGAGGCCGCGGAGCAGCTCCCCATCGTTGGCCTGCAGCACCACCTCGGCGAGCGCCGCATGGATGCGTTCCGTCAGCGTCACGGCTGCGGCGCGCGGGTCTAAGGCGTAGGCATCGAGGAGGTCGGCAACCGCGATGGGGTGACCGACAACGGCGCTGACGGCGGAGCGGAAGGTCTCCTTCTGCTCGTACATCAGGCCGACCGGTAGGAGCTGCAGGTTGGCCGTTCCGGCGGCCGCAGCAGAGAGCGCGATGCGGGCCGCCCCTGTCTTCAGCGGCTGGAGGGTGGTCTCCGAGTGGCTCTTGCCTTCGGGGAAGAGTGCGAGCCAGCCGCCCCCAGCAAGGTGGTCGCGGCATAGGGAAAAGGTGAGCTCGTTCTTGGAAGTATCGGACTCATGCGCACGGTGGGCGGGCAGCACCTCGAGCGACTCCATCGTGAAGCGGCCGATGGCGTTGTTCCAAAAGGTGCTTTTGCCCAGAAAGCGGAGCGGCCTGCCGAGCGCGTTCTGAAGTACCACGGGGTCCAGGAGCCCGTTGGGGTGGTTGGCGAGGACGATGACGGGGCCCTGCGCGGGCAGCCGTTCGAGGTGGCTCGCAGTGGTGCGCGGATAGTAGAGCCGCAGCAGCGCGCGGAGGCCGGCGATGACCCAGGGGCGCTTCACGATGCGGCAGCCTCAGGCAGACGGCGCCAACCCCAGGCCCAGATGGCTGCGCCGGTGGCCATGGCGATCGGGACGAGCCAGAGGGCGAGCGCGAGCGGTTCGCCCTTCCCTGCAGCTGCCAGAAGGTCGGAGATGCGGCCCACAATGGTGGGCGAGATGGAGTCGCCGAAGAGGTGGATGGTGAGGATGGAGAGTGCGAAGGCGCGGGCGCGGAGTGCGCTCCCCGTCGCGTTGGCGATCATGGCGTTGATGGGGCCGTTGTAGCACCACATGAAGAACTGGGCGCAGAGGATGCAGGCGATGACGGCGGCCTCGGTGCGCAGGAGAAGCGAGCCGGCGGTGAAGAGGACGGCGAGGGTCATCGAGCCCGCCGACAGCGCGAGGTAGGGCTGACGGGTGCGCCCCTGGAGACGGTCCCCGAGCAGGCCGCCGACGATGGTGCCGCCGATGCCGCCGAGCACGGCGGTGCCACCAACGACGAGTCCTGCGCGACCCACATCCATGCCGAGGCTGCGGTGGAGGTAGGAGGGGTACCAGTCTGCAAGGGCGCCGGAGGCGAAGGTGACGGCGGTGTAGCCGGCGACGGCGGTGACAAAGGGGCGGTTGACAGCGAGGGTGCGGAGCGCGGAGCCCCAGGAGGGCTGCGGCGCGGCAGCCTCCTCCACGGAGACGACACGCGGCG
>JBIIFW010000186.1:0-5250 GCA_044236985.1 Bradymonadia bacterium
CACGATGTAGTAGGTCACCCCGGTGCTAAGCCCGCTGATGCTGCCGGAGGTCGTGTCGCCGCCCTCCACGCTCTTTATCTTCAGGCCGCTCGGTGCCTCCTCGGGCAGGGTGACCCGCGACGCTATCGGGGCCGTGTCGGCCCAGATCTCGTAGCTCACTGCGGAGCTCGAAGCGGCCCACTTCACCTCAATCGCGGTCTCGCCGCCCACGGTGCGGAGGTTGGTCGGAGCAGTCGGCCTGCTCGCATCCAATGTCAGGATGGCCTGGCTCTTGGAAAAGGTCGACGCTCCGAGCAGCGAAGACGACGACTCATAGACCAGCGCGATGGTCCACGGGCTCGAAAGCCCGCCCTCGTAGCAGGTGGAAGCGGTGAGCGCCGCGTCGTTGACCAGCTCGCTCCAGGTGTAGGTCGCTGTCGGCGTACCGCTGGCGGAGAAGGCGGTCGCGTCGTCACGGAGACAGATATCCGTCGCTGCGTCGATCTCCGTGAAGGAACAGCTCTCCGACCCACGCTGCAGCTTGATCTGGTAGTCGTTGCCCGTCGCAGGCCTGCTCGTGAAGGTCCAGCTCACCGAGATGTCGGGATCCTCAGCGAAGAGGTCAAGGCAGGCTTGAATGCCGAAGGTCACGTTGGCTGTCCCATCGGCATCGCCGGTGGCCGAGACATCGAGGATCTCCGACGAATCAGAGACCTTGACCGTCTGGGACGAGGCGGCCGGCACAACGGCGACGAGGCTGACGGCAATCAGCAGGAGTTTACGAAGCATGAGGGCGTCCCGTTTGGGTGAGATACTCGGCGATCTGAACAGCATTCCAAGCGGCACCCTTCAGCAGGTTGTCGGAGACCACCCAGAAGTGCAGCGTACGCGGTAGCGCATTGTCCTGTCGAATCCTGCCCACGAAGGTCTCCAACCGGCCCACGCAGTCGCGGGCCGTGGGGTAGCGATTCGCTGCAGGCTCATCCTCAACGACGACGCCGTCAAACCCGGCAATGACAGTGCGCGCCTGCTCCGCGCTGAGCTGCTCGCAGAGGTCCACCGTCACAGACTCCAGATGGCCGCGCAGCACCGGGACCCGCACGCAGGTCGCCGAGACCGGGAGCTCAGGGAGCCCCATGATTTTGCGGGTCTCATGGCACATCTTCTCCTCCTCCGAGGTATAACCGGAGGGCTGAAAACTGCCGATGTGTGGCAGCGCGTCGAAGGCGAGCGGCCGAGCGAAGGTCTTGTGCACAAGCGGCTCACCGGCCAGCGCCGAGGCCGTTACCGCCAGGAGCTCGTCAATCCCCGCCTGCCCTGCCCCCGCGGCGCTCTGGTAGGTCGAGACCACCACCCGCTCGATGCCCACCGCCCGGCGGAGCGCCTCCAGCGGAAGCACCATCTGAATCGTGCTGCAGTTGGGGTTGGCGATGATGCCCCGATGCCCGAACATCGCCTCTGCATTCACCTCGGGGACCACCAGCGGAACCTCGGCATCGAGCCGGAAAAAGCTGCTGTTGTCGATGACCACGGCGCCCGCTGCAACGGCGGCCGGCGCAAAATCGCGGCTCCGATCTCCGCCCGCCGAAAAGAGCGCGATGTCGATGCCGTCGAAGGACTCCGCGGTAAGTTCGCGCACCGGCCAGTCACGCCCAAAGGCATGCACCAGCTGTCCCACAGACCGTGCGCTGGCCAGCGGACGCAACTCCGAAACTCCAAACCCGCGCAGCTCCAGCGTCGCTACCATCTCGCGGCCCACCGCGCCGGTCGCCCCGGCGATGGCCACCCGCAGTCCGGCTCCGCTCATGCCGGCACGGGCGCAAAACGCATCGGCCCGAAGTCCGATGCAACCTCGAAGCGAGCTGCAGTCTTCGCGGTGATCTCCTCCAGCGTCACGCCCGGTGCATGCTCCTTGAGCAGCAGGTGGTCACCGGCCACCTCAAACAGCGCCAGGTCGGTCACAATCATGTTCACGCAGGCCACGCCCGTGAGCGGCAACGTGCAGGAGGGGAGCACCTTCGACTCGCCCTCCTTCGAGGTGTGGACCATCACGACGATCACACGGCGCGCACCAGCAACCAGATCCATCGCTCCGCCCATGCCCTTGACCATCTTGCCTGGGATCATCCAGTTGGCCAGGTCGCCTCGCTCCGAAACCTCCATCGCGCCGAGGACCGTCAGGTCCACATGGCCGCCGCGGATCATCGCGAAGGAGTCGGCGCTCGAGAAGATGCTCGCGCCCGGGATCATCGTGACCGTCTGCTTGCCGGCGTTGATCAGGTCGGCATCCTCCTCGCCCGCGAAGGGGAAAGGGCCCATGCCGAGCAGGCCGTTCTCCGACTGCATCACAACATCCATCCCCGCCGGGATGTAGTTCGCCACCAGGGTCGGGATGCCGATGCCAAGGTTCACATAGAATCCATCCTGCAGCTCGAGCGCTACACGCTGCGCCAACTGCTCTCGTGAAAGCGCCATGACTAGGCCTCCGGTCGAGGGCGCACGGTGCGCTGCTCGATCCACTTCTGATAGTTGCTGCCCTGGAAGATCCGCTGCACATAGATGCCCGGCGTATGGATCTGGTCGGGGTCGAGTTCGCCCGTCTCCACCAGCTCCTCCACCTCGGCGATGGTCACCTTGCCAGCCGTCGCGATCATCGGGTTGAAGTTCCGAGAGGTCATCCGATAGATCAGGTTTCCGGCCCGGTCGCCCTTCCAAGCCTTCACGAAGGCAAAGTCGGCCCGCAGCGCTGTCTCGAGGACGCACCAGCGACCGCCGATGATGCGCGTCTCTTTGCCATCGGCCACCGGCGTGCCGTAGCCGGTCGGGGTGTAGAACCCCTCGATGCCGGCGCCCCCCGCCCGGATGCGCTCCGCCAAGGTACCCTGCGGGTTGAGCTCAATCTCCAACTGGTTCGATAGCACGAGCCGCTCGAAGGTCTTGTTCTCGCCCACATAGCTCGAGATCATCTTCTTCACCTGACCGTTTTGCAGCAGCACGCCAAGACCGCACTCGTCGGTCCCGCAGTTGTTGCTGATGATGGTCAGGTCGCGCGCGTTCCGCCGAAGCAGCGCGAGGATGAGGTTCTCCGGGTTGCCCGAGAGACCGAAGCCACCCGACATCAGGGTGATGCCGTCGGTGATGTCGCCAATCGCCTCGTCTGCCGACGCTACTACCTTGTCCATGACCTCTCTCCCGACGCCGTCACTTGCCCTGCGGCCACTGGTAGCCTGCGCTCAGACCGACAAACAGCCCCTGCGGCGCCCTGATTCCCATGTCGAGAGCCAGCACCGCATTCTCCGAAATCTCCTGACGCAGCCCGATGCTCACCGAGAGGATGGGGACCACCGGCGGGATCTTGTCCTCCACGACCACCTTGGGATTGCCGGCGTCGTCCAAAAGCCACGCCGGATCCCCAGTTGCCGTGAAGCACTTGTCGAGGAGGGCAGCGTCGGTGCTGAGCCGATCCACAGGGGACCAGTCGTCACACTCGGCGACATTCAGGTCGTACTTCTTGAACTCGCCACTGACCTTCGCGACGCCGAGGCCGAAGCCGTAGGCGAGCTGCGTACGCCCGTCTCCGCTCAAGCTCGAGAGCCAGTGGAACTGGGTCTCCACGCTTAGCATGCTCAGGTCGTTGGTGGTCCAGTCGGCTTCCTCCACGCGGTCGCCCTTCTCGAGCCAGTAGCCATCTGCAGTGGCCATGCTGGCCTGCTGCACCGTCGCCGAAATCTCGTAGGCATCGGGACGGCTGAAGGACCAGCTCAGGCCGTAGGAGAGGTTGACTGCGTCCCCCTCCCACATCCCCGTGTGACGGCTGAAGAAGCCATCAAGAAGGATGTTCGGGATGTTCACGTAGGAGACAGTCGGCGAGATCGCGTAGAACCCCGGCTTTGAAAATCTGGGCGTCTCGTTGACGTCAGGGGCGTAGACCTCTGCCTCCTCCTGCGCGTAGGCCGCGGCAGGGAACAGGAGAGAGAGGGAGAGCAAAACAGCGCTGAATCGTGCCATGGGAAACCTCGGAATGAGACCTCCGCAGCGTGCGGGACGCGCGGAGGAGGTCCTTCGCTCTCTAGGCTACCGACCCTTTGCGTGGCAAGCAGTCCGGCGGCCGATCAGGCGCGGCCAGAACGCTCAAAGATGGCGATCCGGTTGCGGGCCCGCGCAAGCTCTTCCTGATGCGCCTCCAGCTCGTCCGCGGTGGCGGCAGCAACATCGATTGTCCGAGACTCCGCCGCGGCCAGTGCGCGACGGGCCCGCTCAACGTCGATGTCGCTCGCTCCCTCTCCGGAATCAACCAGCACCACGACCGATGTGCCGGTAACCTCGGCAAAGCCCGACGCAACGGCGAACCGCCGCTCGCCATCCGCAGATTTGGCGATCAGCTCGCCCGCACGGATGAGGGTCATCAGGTTGCTGTGGCCAACGAGCACGCCCATCTGGCCCAGCTCACCGGGGAGGATGACCTCGGTGACCTGACCGTGAAAGATGGCGCGCTCGGGCGTGATGATATCGAGGGTGACAAGCGACATGGGTACTCCGTCGGCTTAGGCGCCGAGCTCCTTGGCCTTCTTGTGGACCTCTTCGATGGTGCCCTGCATGTAGAAGGCCTGCTCGGGGAGCGCGTCCACGTCGCCGCCGACGAGCGCCTCGAAGCCCTTGAGGGTATCTTCGAGTTCAACATACTTGCCCGGCGAGCCGGTGAAGACCTCAGCAACAAAGAAGGGCTGCGAGAGGTAGCGTTGGATCTTACGAGCGCGCTCGACCTGACGCTTGTCGTCCTCGGAGAGCTCGTCCATGCCAAGAATGGCGATGATGTCCTGGAGCTCCTTGTAGCGCTGCAGAACGGCCTGGACCGCACGCGCCGTGTTGTAATGGCGATCGCCAAGAACAAGGGGCGAGAGCAGACGCGAGGTGGAGTCCAGCGGATCGACGGCAGGGTAGATGCCCAGCGAGGCAATATCGCGGTTGAGAACCGTCGTGGCGTCAAGGTGAGCGAAGGTGGTCGCCGGAGCCGGGTCGGTGAGGTCGTCAGCGGGCACGTAAACGGCCTGAACCGAGGTGATCGAGCCGTTCTTCGTGGTGGTGATACGCTCCTGAAGCGCGCCCATCTCGGTCGCCAGCGTGGGCTGGTAACCGACGGCGCTCGGGATACGACCCAGAAGCGCCGAGACCTCCGAGCCGGCCTGCGTGAACCGGAAGATGTTGTCGACGAAGAGGAGCACGTCCTGGTTCATCGTGTCGCGGAAGTGCTCTGCGACCGTAAGCGCCGAG
>JBIIFW010000209.1:0-4879 GCA_044236985.1 Bradymonadia bacterium
CAGGTGCTGACCGTGACGCCAACGGGCGACCTCGCGCTCGCCGTTGTGGCCGCGAAGCTGCCGGCGAACGAGCCGCCTGCGGCGGCGGCGGCGAGCGCTGTGGCACCGCAGGCGGCCGGTGCCGACGCACCGCTCTTCAAGCAGTTTGAGAGCCTGTCGCGACCCGAGAAGATGCACTGGGCCAAGTTCGGCTCCGAGTCGCAGCGGCGTCAGATTCTTCGCGATCGTGACGCCTCGCTCCACCCGCTCGTCCTCCAGAATGCCCAGCTCGGCGGACGGGAGCTGGCGCAGCTGCTATCCTCCGGGAGCGTGAGCGGCCAGTTTGTGGTGGCGGTGGCAGAACGCGATGCGCTGCACCGCGACCCGGCCGTGGTGTTGGCGCTGGTGCAGAACCCGGTGACGCCGGTGCATGTGGCAGAGCGGCTCGTCGCGCGGCTCCCGCTCGAGACCGCCAAGCGGCTCGCCAAGAGCGGCGCGCTGCGGCTGCCGGTCCTCGCGGCCGCCAAGAAGCGGGCCGCCGAGCAGAGGTAACCGCGCCGCAACCTTGCAGCGGCTGCGCGCAGGCTCTACCTCGCCGCCACGCCCACCTCGCTCACGGCCCTCGCAATGACCCAGCGCAACCTCCTCGCCTTCGTCGCCCTCCTTGGTCTCTCGGCCTGCGCGGTCATCGAGACAAGCTCACCGGCCGACGAGGGGTTGAGCGATCGTAGCTGCGATGATGGGCAGGACAACGACCAAGACGGCCTCGTCGACTGCCTCGATGACGGCTGCGCGGCCGCGCCGATCTGCCTCTTCGTAGCGGAAGACACAGGCACCGCAGACACCGCGACCGGCGGCGAGGATACCGGCGTCGCAGATGCGACGGATGACACGAGCGCCGGAAGCGGGGGAGACACAGGCCTGTCTGATGGCGGCGAAGATGCCGCTGACACCGCGGCAGACAGCAGCGGCGACACCGCGGTAGATACCTCCGCAGACACGACCGCAGACACCTCCGCAGACACAGCCGGCGACACCGGCACGCCCTCCTTCCCCTACCCCGTCCGCGACTGCCTCGGCCGCCTCTCCTTCGACCCGCCGGGCAACCCTGCGACGGTCTTTGCAGCGGGCGAGTGGAACGGCTTCTCCACCAGCGCAACGCCACTCACCGACCCCGACGGCAACGGCATCTTTGAGGGTTCGGTCGACGCTGCGCCGGGCGAGTATGGCTACAAGTTCTTCATCGACGGAAGCTGGGAGTGGGACGGCGCCGAGGTGCCCGCATCGGTCGCTGCGGCAGGCTACGACACCAAGTGGGTCGGCGGCTCCGAGAACCGGCTGCTCGCCATCGCCGACTGCGCAACGCCCGACCTCTACACCCTCTCCGCCACCTCCGACGCCACGACCGTCGAGGTGACCGCCCAGTTCGTCGCCGCCGCAGACGGCGTGCCCCTCGACGCCGCACAGATCATCGCCACCGTCGGCAACCGCACCGTCACCGCTGAGGTCGACGCGGAGGCCGGCACCATCCACCTCCGGACCACGGCACTGCCGACCGGAAAGAACTCCGTCCGCATCCTCGCCGGCGACGAGTTTGGCCGCGCCGCACGCGAGCTCTTCATCCCCCTCTGGAACGAGCCGACCCCCTTCGTCTGGCAAGATGCGACGATGTACTTCGTCTTCACCGATCGCTTCGCCAACAGCGACGCGGGCACAGCCTCGGCACCCTTCGGCCCGGTGCCGAATGTGCGGCCGGAGGCCAACTACCAGGGCGGCGACTTTGCCGGCGTCATCGAGCAGATCGAGTCGGGCTATTTCGACCGGCTCGGCGTCAACCTCCTCTGGCTCTCGCCCGTCTACGAAAACCCCGACACCGACTTCATCGCCACCGACGGCATCAACGACTTCACCGGCTTCCACGGCTACTGGCCCAATTCGGCCCGTCGCATCGAGGTGCGCTTCGGCGACGACCGGGCGACGGCAGAGCAGCGGCTCCGCGAGCTCATCGCCGCGGCGCATGCCCGTGGCATCCGGGTGCTCTTCGACCTCGTGCTCAACCATGTGCATGCGGAGCACGAGTATGTGAGCAGCAAGCCCTCCTGGTTCACCGCCGCACCCTGCAACTGCACCACCTCGCCGGGTGCCTGCAACTGGGACACCAACCCCATCGGCTGCTGGTTCATCGGCTACCTCCCAGACCTCAACTTCAAGAACCACGAGATCGCACAGCAGCTGACCGAAGATGTGGCCTGGTTCGTGACCGAGTTCGATGTGGACGCGCTGCGCATCGATGCCGCCAAGCACATGGACCACGTCATCATGCGGCGCATCTCGAAGATGCTGAAGGACCGCTTCGAGCGGGGCGGCGGCATGCCCATCTACACCGTCGGCGAGACCTTCACGGGCCAGGACGGCCACGGCCTCATCATGAACTATGTCTCGGACTACGAGCTCCGCGCACAGTTCGACTTTCCGCTCATGTGGCCCATCCGCGACGCCTTCGGCGGCGGTGGAACCTTCCGGAACCTCGCCGCCCGCGTGGCAGTGGGCCGAGACGCCTATGGCGCGGCCTGGGAGTGGATGAGCCCCTTCCTCGGCAACCACGACATCCCCCGCTTCTCGCAGGTGGTCTACGCACCCGGCGGCATCGACCCCTGGGGCAACGTGCCAGACCCCATGACGGCCACCAACAGCTCCACCTGGAACGTCGTCAACCGGCTGTCGCTCGCCTTCGCCTTTACCCTCACCCAGCCCGGCATCCCGCTCATCTACTACGGCGACGAGATCGGCCTCTACGGCGGCGGCGACCCCGACAACCGGCGCATGATGAAGTTCGGCGCCGACCTCTCCGAACAGCAGGCCCGCATCCTCTCCCGCGTGCAGGCCATCGGCCGCGCACGGGCCGACTCTACCGCTCTCCGACGCGGCGACTACCGCGAGCTCTGGGTCAACGACTCCTTCTACGCCTACGCCCGCGACGCCGGCGGCGGCGACGTGGCCATCGTCGCCTTCAACAAGGGGGCACCGGCCACCATCTCGCCCATCTCCGTCTCCGCGCTCGGCATCGAGGGCGCCACCTTCCGCGACGCGCTCGGCGGCACACGCACCGCCACCGTGAGCGGCGGCAACATCTCGCTCACGCTCAACGACTGGGAGTATGTGATCCTCGTCCGCAGCGACCGCTGAGATGCAGCCGGCTCAGGCCTTCGAGCTCGGCTACCTCGCGGCGGCTTCGGGCTTCTTCTTCGACGGCATGGAGGTGGTGGCCGCCGCCGCTCCTGCCGCGGGCGGCCTCGAGCCGCTGACCCACGCCTTCACGCTGGTCTCCGATGAGGCGCTCGCGACGCGGGAGCGGATGGAGGGACTCTGCGCCCTCGTCGGAGCGGCCCACGGCGTGGCGTGGCCGCTGCCCAACGGCGTGGATGACTACCGGCTGCTCCTCACCAACGGCGTCTTCGACATCGTCAACCGCTGGTCCTACATCGCCGACGCAAGGCAGATGGGCCGGCTGCAGGCCTGGTTCTATCTCGGCTTCGGCATCGGGCGCGCCACCTCGGTGCTGAAGGCGCTACCGCTGCTCGTGCGGCTGCGCGACACCATCGGCACAGCGGAGCCCGTGCCCTCCATGTGCGAGAGCCTGCGCAGCCTGCTCGCAGAGGCCATCCGACAGCTCGAACTCGCTGCGCGCGAGGCCGACCTCGATGCCGTCCGTCCCGAGCTGATGGCCGTCGCCGATGCGCTCAAACCGGTCGCCATCCGGCTGCTCGGCGACGCCGACATGCTCGCGCCTTCGCTGGATGATGGAGAGCGGCTCGGCCTGCTGCGCGCGCTGCTCGAACGGGCCCGCAACCCGGGCTTCGCGCCCATCCTCCGGTCGTAGCGGCTAGAGCGCCTCGAGCCGCAACGAACCCTTGATGAAGAGGCTCCAAGCAGACGGATCAGTTTCGGTCGCGCCATCGAAATGGAGGCCCGAGTAGAAGACCGTCCCGGGCATCGGCTGATAGGAGAAGAGAAGGTCCTGCGTGGCCACCTCGGCCAGGCTGTCCCACTCGTAGATGTAGCGGAAGTCGGCGGTGCGGTGGAACCAGTGCTGCAGCTTGCCGCGGAGGATGTGCTGCCGCGACAGCTCGCGGCCGCCCGCTTCGTCGAAGAGTTCGAGCGCCCGCCAGTCGAGCGTGAGCGCCATGGAGGGGAAGGGGCGAACGATGGCGTCGGCATAGGGTGAGAGTTCGAAGCCGACACGCGCCGGGTTGGTTTCGCCGGCGGCATTGATACCGAGGATCGATTCGTCGCGCAGCACGGTACTGCCCACGCGGGCGCCGCCCTCCGCAGCGAGCCAGTCGGTTGGCTCCACACCGGCGGCAATCTCGGAAGAGGGCGTCTCGAGCCAGGCGCCCGTCTGCTCCTCGCGCTCCCGGTTGTAGGTGACCGTCGCAAAGAGCCAGCTGCGTTCGGCGGTCTGGATGTAGGTGTTGGCGCCTGTGACGCTCTCGACCTCGTTGCCCTCCATGTCCCAGTACTGCTGCTGCCAGATGCCGGGGCTGGCGTAGCTCACACGGCCCTCGCTGCTGCGGTAGTAGCCGTCGAGTTTGGCCTTCGCCATCTGGAAGCCCGACCGGTTCACGAAGCCGGCATCTGCGCGGAAGTCCTCATCGATGCGCTGCCACTGCGTCGCAAGCCGGAACTTCTTCTGCTCCCAGGTGAGCGTTGTGTTGGCGGAAGTGCCATCGGGCGCCAGGTTGCCCTGCTCGGTGTGGCTCGCTGCGAGGTCGCTCTTCAAGCGGAGCGTGGGGAGCAGATAGAAGGAGCCATCAACGCCGGCGACGAGGTTGGACGACTTCTCGTCGCCTGACCCTTCTGGGTCGGCCTGCCGGTAGGTCAGCGTCTGGCCTACAAGGTT
>JBIIFW010000187.1:0-5225 GCA_044236985.1 Bradymonadia bacterium
CCGTCCTCGTTGCAGGCGCGCGAGAAGATGGAGACCTTGGTCACGCCCTCGCGGTAGAGGATGCCGCCGGGCCGCTTCTGGGCGGGCAGCGAGGGGTGCGGCGTGAGGAGCTGCTCGTTGGCGATGATGCCGACGTAGAGGCCGCCGACGCGGGCGATGCCGGTGAACATCTCGGGGCCGCGGTCGGCCATGACCTCCCAGCAGAGGCTGTCGTCCACGAGGCGGGCGATGACCTGGCGCACATCGTAGGGGTCGCTCGCCTTGGCGGGCAGGATGCGGGTGAGCTCCGACGGGTCGAAGTGGGGCGGCGCAGCCTCCAGGCCGTAGCGGTAGTAGTCCACGGCAGAGGTGGGGAGCGAGGCGACCTCGGCGCGGATGGCATCCACGCAGGCGGTGTCGTCGGGCACGCGGAAGTCGGCGCAGCCCGAGAGGTGCACATGGACGTCTGCGCCGCCGATGCCGAGCGAGGAGAGGTTCTGGCCCTTCGCGCCCTGGATGAGCGCCGCGCCGGCGATGACCATGTAGGCCGACTCGGTCATGTAGACCTTGTCGGAGATGAGGGGCATGTAGCCGCCGCCCGCGATGCAGTCGCCGAAGACGCCCGAGATCTGTGGCACGCCTGCCGCAGAGAGCCGGGAATTCATCGCGAAGATGTGGCCCGCGCCGCGGCGGCCGGGGAAGCTGCGGCCCTGCTCCGGCAGGAAGAGGCCCGAGCAGTCTACGAGGTAGACGATGGGGAGGCGGAGCTTCTGCGCCACCTCCTGCGCCCGGATGATTTTCTCGGGCGTGCGGGGCCACCAGGAGCCCGAGGCGACGGTGTTGTCGTTGGCGATGACAACGACCCACTTGCCTGCAACCTTGGCGCAGACCGTGACGACGCCGGCGGAGGGCGAGGTCTTCTTCTCTTCGCCGAAGGTCTCACCGTCGTTGACGAAGGTGAGGAGCGGCCGGATGGCGTCGGGGCTGTCGGCGAGCCGCTCGACACGCTCCCAGGCGGTGAGTTTGCCCTTGGCGCGGACCCGCTGCTGGTAGCTTTCGCCCCAACCCAGCTTGAGCGCCGCGCGCCGTGCGAAAAGCTCGGCCTCGCGCTCGAGGACCGCAGGCTGCGCGACGGTCGACTCGGGGAGGTCGCCACCGATGGGCGTGAGCATGAGACGGGCCATGAGACTTCCTTAGCGCGAGGCGAGCGCGCGGGCCCGCTCGAGGACTTCGGGGTACTTCTGCAGGAAGGTGGTGTCGTACCGACCTTCGACAAAGGCGGGATGCTCGGCGATCGCCTGGTGCAGCGGAATGGTCGTTGCGACGCCTTCGACGCGGAGCTCGGCGAGCGCGGCCGAGAGGCGGGCGACGGCGAGCGGGCGGCTCTCGTCCCAGACGATGAGCTTGCCGATCATGGAGTCGTAGTTGGGCGGGATGCGGTAGCCGCTCTCCACGTGGGTATCGAGCCGCACATGGGCCGAGCCGGTGTCGGCGGGTGCCTCGAAGCGGGTGATGGTGCCGGGCGAGGGGCGGAAGCTCTCGGCCGGGTCTTCGGCGTTGATGCGCACCTCGATGGCGTGGCCGCGCGGCGCGAGCTCTTCCTGTCGGAGGGTGAGCCGCTCGCCGGCCGCGATGCGGAGCTGCCAGGCGACGAGGTCCACGCCGGTGACCATCTCGGTGACCGGGTGCTCGACCTGGATGCGGGTGTTCATCTCCATGAAGTAGAGCCGCTCGTCGGCATCCATCAGGAGCTCGATGGTGCCGGCGTTGCGGTAGCCGATGGCCTTGAGCGCGGTGACCATGCGGGCGCCCATCTCGGCGCGGAGCGAGGCATCGATGCGGTTGCCGGGCGCCTCTTCGAGGAGCTTCTGATGGTTGCGCTGCACGGAGCATTCGCGCTCGCCCAGATGGACGATGTGGCCGTAGTGGTCGCCGAGAATTTGGAACTCGATGTGGCGGCCGCCGACGACGAACTTCTCCATGTAGAGGCCACCGTCGCCGAAGGCGCCAGTGGCTTCGCGGGTTGCCTCTTCGAAGGCTGCCGCGAGCTCGCTGCGGCTGTTCACGCGGCGCATGCCGCGACCGCCACCGCCGGCCGTTGCCTTGAGCAGCACGGGGTAGCCCACGCTCTCTGCCAGTTCGAGCGCCTCTTCCACGGAGGAGAGCGTATCCTTTGAGCCGGGCAGCACGGGCACACCGGCTGCGGCCATGGTGCGGCGAGCCGTGGCCTTGTCGCCCATGGCGCGCATGCTCGAGGGGCGGGGGCCAACGAAGGCGAGCCGCATCTGCTCGCAGCGGGCGGCGAAGCGGGCGTTCTCCGAGAGGAAGCCGAAGCCGGGATGGATGGCCTGGCAGTCGCGCGAGATGGCGGCCTCGAGCAGCGCGTCGGCGTTGAGGTAGCTCCTGGCGGCGGGGCCGGGTCCGATGCAGACGGTCTCGTCTGCAAACTTGAGGTGGGGCGATGCCTCGTCGGCCTCGCTGTAGACCGCGACGGCCTTGGCCCCCACCGCGTGGCAGGCCCGGATGATGCGGAGAGCAATCTCTCCGCGGTTGGCGACGAGGACTTTGCGGAACATTCAGTCTCGGAAGTTTTTGTATTGGAGCGAGACGCCGAAGTCGTTGGCCTTGAGGAAGGCCATCATCTCTTGCAGGTCGTCGCGCTTCTTGCCGCTGATGCGGACGCAGTCGCCCTGGATGGAGACCTGCAGCTTGCTGCCCGAATCCTTGATCTTCTTTACGATGGCCTTGGCCTTCTCTTGGTCGATTCCCTCGAGCAGCTTGATCGACTGGCGCACGCGCTGGCCGCCGGCCGGCTCCACCTTGCCGTAGTCAAGGTTGCGGAGCGGCACGCCCCGCTTGATGAGCTTGCTCTGGAGGATGTCGATTGCGGCCTCCACCTTCTCGGCCGTCGAGGTGTTGACGACGAGCGTCTTCTCCTTCTCGTTGTAGTCGATGACGGTGTTGGTGTCCTTGAAGTCGTAGCGGGTCTCAATCTCGCGGCGCGCCTGGTCTAGGGCGTTGGAGACCTCTTGAAAGTCGAGTTCGGAGACGGCGTCGAAGGAGGGCATGGTCTCACTCCGTGAGGGTAAGGGCAGCAGTGCTGCGCGTCGTTGAAGTGGGGCGCTTCTAGGCGCGGTGGCGGGGGGCCGTCAACGAACCCGCGCTGTGCTGAGCAGCGCAGGCGAGCGTGCCTTTTGGCGGTTGGGCGCATCTGTTACGAGCCGGCTCAACCTGCGGACCAACCATGCCCTCGCCACGGATCCAAGATGCGCCGCTGCTGCAGCGGTGGCTCTACGCGCTGAAGCCCGCGAGCTGGCCCAAAGTGCTCGCACCCGCGGTGCTAGGCATCTGCCTCACGCTGGGCCATCCCGAGGCCGATCTGGGCGTCGGCCTCCTTCTAGCAAGCCTCCATGCGGTCGCGACGGTGGCCTTTCTCGTCACGACGAATGACTGGGCCGACCAGCGGGTCGATGCCATCAAGCGTCGGTGCTTCCCCGACGGCTGCTCGCCCAAGACCATCCCCGACGGCATCCTTCCCGCGCGTGCCCTCGGCGCCGCCGCACTCCTCTGCGCGGGGCTGATGATCGCGCTCGGTGCCATCGCCGGTTACCGCCACCAGAGCCTGCAGCCGCTCCTCTTCTCCGTGCTCGGCATCGTCGCGCTCGGCGCCTACAGCCTGCCTCCCTTCAAGCTCAACTACAGGGGTGGCGGCGAGCTGCTCGAGGCGGGCGGCGTGGGGCTCGGGATGCCCATCGCGGCGGCCTCCTTCCTCTACCCGCTTCCGCTCGAAGGCCCGCTCCTCTGGCTGCTCGCGGGCCTCGTCTTCACCTCACTCGCCAGCGCCATCGCAAGCGGTCTCTCCGACGAAGAGAGCGACCGCGAAGGGGGCAAGCGGACCTTCACCACCGCGCTCGGCAACAGCGCGGCGCGCAACCTGTCGCTCGCCTCGCTCGCGCTCGGTGGCGCCATCTGGTTCGCCGCCCACCTCGATGGCACGCTGCCGCGCATCACCGCTGTTCCGCTCCTCACACTTATCGCCTTCGGCCTGCAGGCGCAGGGCCGGAGCGCGGCGGCCATCACGGGCGCCTTCTCCGCACAGGCCAGCTTCAAGCAGGCGCTTCACCGCGCCATCTGGGGCAGCACCTTCGCCTGGGCACTGCTCATCGCGCTCACCGGGTTCCCGTCGTGAGCGGCCTCGCTCGTCTCCGGCGCATCGAGCAGGGTGGCCCTGCGCGCCTCTCTCTTGCGCCCGGGCGTGAGCGGGCCACGCCGCTGGAGGAGGTCGCCAAGGCCGCTTTCGGTACTACCGACCTGGAGGTCCGTGCGGGACTCCTCGCCGACCTCGCCGAGCGGTTCGCCGACGACTACCCGGACAACCTCTTCTGCGACATGGAGGCGGTGGCTGGGCTGCTTGCAGGGGGCACGGTCGAGGAGGCCGCTGCGCTCGGGAAGACCATGGCCCAGCTGTCGCACCACTACGGCCGCCACACCGCCCTCCGCTTCCGCTACACCCACGACTTCCTCTACGGGCTCGACTGGTGCCGCTGGGCCAGCAAGGAGCCCGCCGCGCGGAGCACCGTTGCGCCACTGTCGGTCGCCTTCCTGGGCTACCTCGCGAGGCGCGGCGACGAACTCTCCGCCCTCATCGCGGCGGGCGACGCCAAGTATGGCCCGCTGCAGCACGGCCAGTTCCGAAATCCGTTCGGCTTTGACCGCTCCCCCGCCAGCGAACTCCTGCTGCTCCGCACCCTCGCCAGCGAGGGGCTCCTCCCCTTCGATGCCTGGCAGATTGACGGCAGCTACCGGCTGACCGACTTTGCGGCCGCCCGCGTGGCCCTTGCCAAGCGGCTCGGCCTGGCCGCCGATCCCGTGGTTCGCTGATGCTCCTAACGCTCGAAGCGGCAACCTTCGCCGTTGGGGAACGCCGGCTCCTCGGACCGCTCTCGCTCTCCTTTGCTGCGGGTGGCTGCACCGCGCTTCTCGGCGCCAACGGTTCGGGCAAGACAACACTGCTCCGGATTGCCGCCGGTCTGCTCGCGCCGACCACGGGCCTCCGCTCGGGCCTTGCGCCCACAGCCATCGGCTATTGCCCGCAGGCCGATCCGCTCTGGCCCGACCTGACCGCGACCGAGCATCTGCAGATTGTTGGCGGCCTCCAGGGCCTGTCTTCGACGGAGGCAGCCGCGCGGGCCACGGCGTTGCTCGACCGCCTCGACCTTGCGCCGCACGCATCGAAGCAGGCGGCG
>JBIIFW010000022.1:0-18107 GCA_044236985.1 Bradymonadia bacterium
AACCCCATCGGGGCGCCTGTCGAAGAGGCCCGTCCACTTGGTTGCTTTTGCAACACTTTCACCAGAGCCGCGGCGGCGTGTACCACCGCGAAGATCGAGCGACAACGAAGAAAAACGGGGCCTTTGGTGCTCTCCTGACGGCATTGCTGCAGCCGGCAAAAGATCCAACTCTTTGATTCAGCGATCCTTTTGGATCGCCTCCTGCGGGAACAACGGAAGACCTCTTGTTGGATGCCCGGACAGGCAGTCTCGGGACGGGGTTGAGAGTATTCTTTTGGAGGGCGCGGTGACCGCGCCCGACCGGTTCAGAAGAGCCAGTTGAGGAGCTGCCGCACCCGTGCTCCGAGCGTGCGGGCGTTCTCAGCATCGGGGTCGTAGAGGTGGCTTGCATCACTCTCGCAGAGCATCTGGAGCGCACCGGTCGCGGCTGCATACTCGGGGTTGCGGACGAGGTCGGAGATGCCGGTCACGCTGTGGGGATGGCCTATCCGGACGAGCCCGCCGAGGACCTGGTGGGCGACCTCATCGATGTGGGGCAGGGCCGCGGCGCCACCCGTCAGGACCGTGCCCGCCTTGAGCATGTCGCTATACCCGGAGAGTTCAAGCTCGCGCCGGACGACGCGGAGGATCTCGAAGACATGTGGCTCGAGGATGCTCGCGACAAAGGAGGTGGTGACAGCGATCTGGCCACGTCCGCGAGAGGGGACCTGGACGCCGTTGTCGTTGCTGCCGGCTGCGACCGAAGCCACGCCGTACTCCGTCTTCACCCGCTCGGCGACACCGGTGGTGAAGGGACCTGCGACCGCGAGCGAGTCGGTCATCGCGCGGCCACCTTCGGGGATGGTCGCATTGCGGACGAGGACGCCGCCAGCCCAGATGGCAATCTTGGTGGTGTCGGCGCCAAACGAGACGAGTACAACGCCAAGATCTCGCTCAGCGGGGTCGAGTACGCTGAAGCCGGACGCATGAACCTCCTGAACGATGCGGAGGATCTCCACATTGCACTTCGAGACCGCGCGGCGGACGCAGTCGAGGTCGACCGCCGGAGCAGTGATGTTGTAGCCGCGGAGGCGGAGAGACGAGGCGGTCATGTCGACGGGGTTGTCGATGCCGCCCTGATCGTCGACCACGAACTCATGGACCTCGGTGTGCATCACCGCGTCGGCTGAGCCGGCAGGCATCTGGCGGGCCAGGCGCATGATCTGCGCCACATCGGACTGCGTGACCTTCCTGCCCTTGATGGGAAGTTCGACCTCAACATTGCTGCCGCGCTTGGCGCGGGGCGAGATGGTAACGACCACGCGGCTCACAGCCTGACCGGCCGAAAACTGCGCCTCGTCGAGTGCCTGCCTGATCGCCTTGCCGAGGGCCTCGATGTCGACGACCTTGCCGTCGTGGAGTCCACGGGTCAGCGCCTTCCCCGCCCCCTTGACCTCGACAGCCTCGCCCGTGACGCGGGCGACAACGGCCTTGATGGACTGATGTCCGATGTCGATGGAACCTACAACCCGAATGTCGCTCATCTGCTCGCTCCGCTTTCGCTGTTTCAGTTCTTGTTGGTGACCGGTGTCTCGATGGAGGCGACCTGCCGGGCGCGGAAGACAACCTGCTGGAGGCTGTCGCCGTCGAGCATGAGGTAGTCGGGGGTCTCATGCCGCGCGTCGAGCTGGGCAAAGGCCTCCGTGAGTCGGGCGAGCCGCTCGGGCAGGCGGTCGTCGCGGAGCCGGACCTCGGTTCCGGTCGAGAGCAGGAGTCGGAAGGAGTTGCCCGTCGCGGCCTGCACCTCTGCCACCTTGAAGCGCTTGCCGAGTTCGCTCCCTTCGAAGGCGAGCAGCACCTTGCGCGCACGCAGCCAGGCAGCGCGGTCGATGCGGATGCTACCCTCGCTCTCCTTGTCGAAGCCGACGAAGAGCGGTCCTGCGAGGCCGTCGGCGGGCATCCAGCGGCGGATCGGATCGCCGCCGCTGTCCATCAGGTAGAGTTCGCCGGCCGAGACAACGCCGGCGAGTTCGGCCTCGTGAACGGCGATGGTGACGCGCCCATGGAGCGAGACATCGACGGCAGCACTTTTGACCCACGGCAGGGTCTCGATGCTCGCCCGCATCTCTTCGGCGTGCAGGGTCAGGACATTCCGCGGATGTTCGAGGCCGGCGGCCCGCTCGACGGCCAGCCGGTCTACCTGCTTGAGGCCGGTGACCTCCACCTCGCGTACGAGGAAGAAGCGGGACTCGAAGGCCTCATCCGCCACAACAAAGACGGCGGCAGGGATCAGCAGCGCACCAAGGAGGCCAGCCGCCATCTTGGCAATCTCGACCGCTCTCAGGCGGGTGGGGCCAGGGACCTGCCGGCTCTTGTCGACCACGAGCCGACGCTGGCCGGCAACGGCCGGCTTGCGGGCACGGACCACAGGCCTCGCCGGCGGAGGCACAGCGCCGGATTCGCCGGCACCGTCGGCGCCCGAGGTGTCGTCAGAGAGGACGCGAAGACGCTCACGGGTGGTCATGGCTGGCCTCCTTGGCCGAGGGCTGCTGCGTCGGTGGTGGCCGACTCGAGCATGGCGACTGCAAATGCGGGAAAGGGGATGCCGATGCCTGCGGCGACCTTCGGGACGAGGCTGGTGGCGGTCATGCCGGGCACCGTGTTGACCTCAAGGACGAAGGGGGCGCCGTCGTGCCGGAGCATCACATCGACGCGGGCAACGCCGCGGCAGCCGACCGCCGCATAGGAGCGCTCTGCGACATCGCGGACGCTGGCGGCGAGCTCCTCATCAAGCGGCGCGGGGAAGAGATAGCGGGTGTCGCCGCGCTGATACTTCGCATCGAAGTTGTAGAACTCCTCAGCAGGCATCACCTCGATGATGCCCATCGCCCTTCCCTGCTGGATGGCAACGGTGAGCTCGCGACCGACGATGAGCTCCTCGACCAAGACGGCCCCGCGGGCGGCGCGGCAGGCGGCAACGGCGGCGGGCCACTCGGCCTCGCTCTTCACCAACGAGATCCCGACGGAGCTTCCGTCGAGCGACGGCTTGACCACGCAGGGGAGGCCGAGCGCGGGCAGTGCCTCGCCCTTCGCCTCTGTCCAGACCTCCCAGGCAGGGGTCGGGATGTCGTGTGCAACCAGCACCTGCTTGGTCCGGAGCTTGTCCATCGCCAGCGCGGAGGCCAAGACGCCGGAGCCAGTGTAGGGGACGCCCATCCATTCGAGCAGCCCCTGCAGCGCGCCATCCTCGCCAAGGTGGCCATGCATGGCGACGAGCACCACATCGGGGCGGGCGTCGATGAGGGCACCGATCGTGGCGCGGGTCACATCGATGAGCTGCGGGGCGAGGCCAGCCTCGGTGAGCGCCGCAGCCAACGCGTGGCCGGTTAGAAGGCTGATCTCCCGCTCCGAACTCTCACCGCCATAGGCGACAAAGACGCGCTTTGTGTTCCAACGACTCATGGTGCCTGCTCCCTGTTCGAGCGGATGGACCGCCGCTCTGTTCTCTCATTCTTCGCCTGACGCAGCCTCGCGTCGCACTCTCGGCCCCCGCGGGATCGCGCGCAACTTTCTACCCTCATGGCTGCTCCTTCGCTGGCAGTCCGATGGCGGCGAGGATGGCGCGGGCCACCTCGCGTGCAGCCTCCGGCCGACCGAGCGTGCGGGCCTTCGCACCCATCGCTTCAAGCGCGGAGCGGTCCTCGACCAGCACCCGAAGCTGCGCAGCAAAGGCCGCTGGATCGGCGAGCAGCGCCGCGTCGGTGACCATCAGGCCTCCACCGGCATCGACGACGGCGCGGGCGTTGTGGGTCTGGTGATCGTCTGCCGCCGCCGGAAAGGGCAGATAGACCGCCGGCAGCCCAATGGCGGTGAGCTCCGAGATGGTGGTAGCGCCGGCGCGACAGACCACGAGGTCGGTCTGCGCGTAGGTTGCGGCCATGCCATCTACATACTCGACAATGGTGGCCTCAGCGCCGGCAGCTTCGTAGGCGCGCCGCACCTTGTCTGCCGCACCGCTGCCGGAGACATGGGTGATTTCGAGCGATAGGCCCGCCTGCTTGAGCAGCCCGAAGACCTGCGGCAGCCCTTCGTTGAGCGAGCGGGCGCCCTGGCTGCCGCCCACGACGAGGAGCCGGAGCGGACCGTTTGGCGCGGGCGTGATCCCACGGGCGGCGACCTCGAGCACGGCGCCGCGGAGCGGGTTACCGGCGACCTCGACGCGACCTGTCGGGAAGTAGGCACTGGCCTGCGCGAAGGTGGCAAAGACCCGGCGACAGAAGCGGGCCAGGAAGCGGTTGGTGCGGCCGGGGATAGCATTCTGCTCGAGCAGAAAGACGGGGCGACCAAGGAGCGCACCGATCAGGCAGGGAGGGCCGGCCACATAGCCGCCGAGGCCGATCACGGCGGCCGGCCGATACCGGGCAAACAGCTGCATCATCCGCACCGCTGCGAGCGGTAGTTTGGCGAGACTCGAGAGCCGCTTCATGCCGCTGGTGCCCTTGAGAAAGCCCAGTGTGAGCGGCTCAAAGGGGTGACCTGCAGCGGGGACCACACGGGCCTCCATCCTGTCGCTCGACCCAACCCAGACAATGCGCACCTCGGGCCGGAGCGCGACCAGCGCCTCGGCGAGCGCGAGACCGGGATAGACGTGTCCTCCCGTACCGCCGCCGGCGAGCATGATGGTGGCAGACTTGGCCATTTAGGCGCGCCTCCGCGTGGACTGCTCTTCGCGCAGCTTTCGGAAACGGAGCTCGGTATGGCGGAGTGTGTTCTCCAGATACTGCTGCTCTTTGGCGGTCGACTTGGCCTTGCTGAGGTCGGGGTTCCGCTGCGAGATGTTGAGCAGGATACCAACGCAGGCGAGTACGATCATGAGGCTTGTGCGGCCGTAAGAGACCAGCGGGAGCGTGAGCCCCTTGGTGGGCAAAATGCCCGTGACGACGCAGAGGTTGAACCCGGCCTGAATGGTGATCAGGAGCGTGATGCCGAAGGCGAGGAAGGCACCGAAGGAGTCGCGCGCCTCGAAGGCGATGACGACCCCCCGCCAGAGGATGATGAGGTAGAGGATGCAGAGCAGCGCCATGCCGACCAGCCCGAGCTCTTCGCCCACGGAGGAGGCGACGAAGTCGTTGTAGAGTTCGGGCAGGTAGCCGAGTTTGCCGCGGCCCTCGCCAAAGCCGGCCCCTGAGAGGCCGCCACTGGCAAGCGCGACGAAGCTGTTCACAAGCTGGTAGCCCGCATCGCTGGCGTAGGCCCAAGGGTCCAGCCAGGTCAGGACACGCTCCATCCGGTAGGGCTTGTGCCAGATCGCGGCGGCTGCGAGCGCGATGCCGATCAGCAGGACGCCGACCATGGGAGCCCAGCGCGCACCGCCCACATAGAGCATGATCCCGGTGAGTGTGCAGATGATGAGCGTGGTGCCGAAGTCGGGCTGCCCCATGAGCAGCAGGACGAAGGGGAGCAGGACCAGGGCGGTCGAGCCGAAGGCATCCAGCAGGTTGCGCATCGAGTCGGCCTTCTTCGTGATCGAGTTGGCGATGAAGATGACGACCGCCACCTTGACCAGCTCCGACGGCTGGAAGTTGATGGGCCCAAACTGGATCCATCGGCTTGCACCCTTGGCGGCATGGCCGACGCCGTCGATGTAGGTGAGCCCGACGAGCGCCATGGTGCCAACGCAGATGTGGGCCACATACTTGCTGTAGATAGAGAAGTCGGTGCGCATCGCCACGACCATCAGGCCGACGCCAAAGAGGGCTCCGCCTGCCTGCTTGCCGAAGTAGACGAAGCTGTCGCGGACGCCCCCCGGTTCGAAGTAGGCGTTGAGCGACGAGGTGCCGTAGATGGTCAGCAATCCGATGCTTACCAGGGCGCAGACCGCCGCCAGCAGCACCACATCGATGGGGCCGCGATGGATGCGGGAGGGCAACGGCACGGGGCCCGAAATGGGTGCCGCAGGACCGGTCTCTTCGCGTGGCTGCTCTTCGTCGTGTTCGTGGGTCATCGTCTGCCTCAGCGAAGCTTCAGGCTGGCGAGAGCGGCCAGCGCAAAGAGGAGTGCGATGATCCAGAAGCGGACCACCACCTGCGTCTCCGCCCAGCCCGACTTCTCGAAGTGGTGGTGGATGGGCGCCATGAGGAAGACCCGCTTCTTCGTCATCTTGAAGTAGTAGCGCTGGATGATGACCGAGAGGGCCTCCATGACGAAGAGGCCGAGGATGAGGCCGCTCAGCACCTCGTTCTTGGTCATGACGGCCACCGCGCCGAGCCCGCCTCCGATGCCCAGCGCGCCCACGTCGCCCATGAAGACTTGGGCCGGCTTCACATTGTACCAGAGGAAGCCGATGGTGGCGCCCGCGAGCGCAGCGCAGAAGACTGCCAGCTCCGCGCCGCCGATCAGACGAGGGATGCGAAGGTAGGCCGCGATGTCGAAGTTGGCCATGACCGTCTGCTCGCCCACCGACACGGGCATGGAGAGGACGGTGGCGGAGGCGTAGGCGAGCAGCCCGAGCGTCGCGGCGCCGAGCACGATGGGACCGGCCGCCAAGCCGTCCAGACCGTCGGTGAAGTTCACAGCATTGCTGGCGCCGGCGATGACGAACATCGCGAAGGGGAGGTAGAGGAGCGCAGGCAGCGCGATGGTCAGGTTCGTGGTGCTGATGAAGGGGAGGTAAAGCGAGGTGTCGAAGCCTCCGATGCCATAGAGGAGCAGCGCAACACCGAGGCCTGCGACCCCGAACTGACCAATCAGTTTGCCCCGCTCCGAGAGCCCTGCCGAACCGCGCGCACCGAGTTTGGCCTTGTCGTCCACGAAGCCGACCGCGCCGTAGCCGAGCGTGATGAAGAGGGCGATCCAGACATGCTGGTTGGTCAGGTCGCACCAGAGCAGGCTGGAGATGGTCAGCGCGATGAGGATCAGGAGCCCGCCCATGGTCGGCGTGTTCCGCTTCTTCTGGTGCTCCTCCATGAGGTCTTCGCGAATGACCTGGCCGACCGAGAGGGCGCGGAGCTTGCGGATGAACCAGGGGAAGAGGACCAGCGTGATGATCATCGCCGTGAGCGCAGCGATGAGGATCCGGAAACTCGGGTAGCGGAAGACGTTGAGGGCGGAGAAGTCACTCCGCAGCCACTGGGCGAGATGAAACAGCATCCTACGGTACTCCCCACGCCGCTTCGAGGCGGCTGACGATCTCTTCCATCTTCATGCTACGCGAACCCTTCACCCAGACGACGCTGCCGGCTGGGATCTCTCTTGCGAGCCAGCCGGCCGCCGCTTCGTTGGTGGCATGATGCACCACGCGTGGCGCGCCTGCCGCACCGTCGGCGATCCAGGCAGCGCGGCGGCCCACAGCCACCACGCAGTCGGCAGCCTCCGCGGCCAGCCGCCCCACCGTACGGTGCTGCGCCTCTTCGTCGGCACCAAGCTCCATCATGTCGCCGAGCACGGCGACACGGTTGGCCGGCTCCGCTGCCAGCAGCGTGAGAGAGGCTACGACGCTCGAAGGGTTGGCGTTGTAGGCATCGTCCACAATCTGCCGGCCGCCGGCGACCACCCTGCGCAACCGACCTCCCGGCAGCACCAGCGCTCCGATTGCAGTGGCGAGCGCCTCTGCATGGTCTGCCGGGTGCTGGCCCGTCAGCAGCCAGGCGGCGTGCAGCGCACCGGCAAGGTTGGCGGCATTGTGGAGGCCCGGCAGCGGCAGCGGCAGCGTGAAGCTGCGACCGTCGAGCGTGAGGGTGACGGGGCCGTCGAGCTGCGCGCGGGTGAAGCGGCTCCCCGACCCCTCGCCGGATCCGAAGGCGTGAAGCACCGCGCCAACCGCTGCCGCACGCTCGATCCACCAGGGCAGCGCACGCTCTGCCTCAGGGATGCAGAGGTGGGCGCAGCGGCCACCCTCGCGGATGCCAGACTTCACGAGCCGCACGCCATCGAGACCACCGAGGCCCTCCGTATGGGCATACCCGATGTTGGTGATGAGGCCGACGTCGGGAGCGACCCAGCCCGCCAGCGTCGCGATATCGCCGGGCTGACTCGCCCCCATCTCGATGACGGCGAAGCGGTCGGCTGCAGCCAGACGGGCCACCGTGAGCGGCACACCGAGGTGGTTGTTGAGGTTGCCACGCGTCGCGAGCGGAGGCCTGCCCGACAGCAGGCCCACGATGAGCGCGAGCAGCTCCTTGCTCGTCGTCTTGCCGTTGCTGCCCGTCACCGCGAGCAGGCGGAGCCCACCCTGTCGCGCCCGCGCCTCTGCAACGACCGCTGCGGCGAGGTGGCCCATGGCCGCCGTGGTATCCGCTACCTGCACGACATCGAAGGCGCCCGGCTGAAGGTCAACAGCCCTGTCGGTGATCAGCAGGCCTGCCTGTTGTGCGACGACCTGCCCGAGGAAATCGTGGGCGTCGAAGCGGTCTCCGCGAAGCGCCACGAAGATGCCATCACGCTCGACCTTGCGGGAGTCTGTCGTCAGCGGGCCATAGGGGCCGCCGTGACCGCGGCGAAGCAGCCGTCCGCGCAGCGCTGCTGCCCACCGCTCCGGCGACCAGCCCGACACCAGCGGGACCTCGTCGAAGGAGAGGCCCTGACGGCGCGCAGCAAGCGCCCGTCGCGCCTCCTCGCCATCGTCGAAGTGAAACTTGCTGCCCGTGATCTCCTGGTAGGCCTCGTGTCCCTTGCCCGCGATGAGCAGGCCGCTTCCGCTGCCCTCCGCGAGCGCCAGCCCTGCGGCAATGGCCCGACCGCGGTCGAGCTCTACCGTCACCCGCGCATCGGGGAGCGTGAGCCCCTCACACATCTCCGCGGCGATGGCCGCAGCCGACTCGGTTCGCGGGTTGTCGCTCGTCACGACCACAGCGGGCAGATGGCGCAGCGCAGCAGCGAGCATGGGGGCACGCTTGATCCGGTCGCGGTCTCCGCCGCAGCCCAACACGATGACAGAGCCAGCCGTGGCAGAGGCGGCGAGAAGCGAGGCCGCCCGATCGACCGCATCCGGGGTGTGGGCATAGTCGCGATAGATGGCCGGCTCACCGGCGCGAGGGCGGGCAACCAGTTCGAACCGGCCCGGCACGCCGGCGAAGTCGTCGAGCGCGGCGACGATTGCCTGCAGCGGCGCACCGCTGGCGGCCTGCGCGAGCGCCACCGCGAGCGCCGCGTTGGCGAGGTTGTAGGCGCCGGGCATGGGGAGCCTGCCCGAGGCGAGCTGGCCCGCGAGCCGCATGCTGAAGGGCTGCCCGAGGAGCCCCCCCGCGGCATCGGTCCAGTAGCTACCCTCCGCATCGCCGGCGGCGCCCTTTGCAGTGAGGCCGACAAGTCCTGCATCCTCGAGCGCCAGCAGGCGATCCGCATAGCCATCGACCGCGCAGACAAAGCCGCGCGTGGCCTTGCCCGCGGCGATGGAGCGGGCGCGCTCCTCGACAAAGAGCGACCGCTTGGCGGCGAAGTAGGACTCCATGTCGCCATGAAAATCGAGGTGGTCCGGCGTCAGGTTGGTGAAGCCGGTGAGGTCGAAGTGGACGCCGCCCACCCGCCCAAGCGCAAGGCCGTGGCTCGAAACCTCCATCACGATCGCCCGGGCGCCGCGGGCCAGCCAGCTGGCAGCGATCCGATGGAGCAGCAGGCCGTCGGGCGTTGTGTTGGCAGCCGCCAACTCCTCGCTCCCGAAGCGATACCCGATGGTTCCGAGGTAACCGCAGGGCAGCCCGACCGCATCGAGCATCCGCTGCACCATGCAGGCCGTCGTTGTCTTGCCGTTGGTACCCGTGACGCCGATGACGGTCAGGTGGTCGAAGGGGTTGCCATAGAAGGCCGCCGCCAGTTCGCCCACCCATCGCTCGCCCTCCTCGCTCACAAGGAGTGCGGGGACCGACAGGCCGGCAAGGGCCTCGCGGCGGGTGCCGACGACCGCAACTGCGCCACGCGCGACCGCCTCTTCGATGCGTGCATGGCCATCGACGCGTGCGCCGACGCGGGCCACAAAGAGGCTCCCCGCCACAACCTCGCGTGAGTCGTGGGTCAGGTGCAGCACCGCCGGGTTGCCCGGCGCGAGCTGCTCCATGCGAAGGCCGCGCTGCAGCTCAGCGAGGAGCATTCGTCCCTCCCTTGGGGGCTGCCGGCGCGGCAGGCTTGGCGGGCGCCGCCTGCTTGGCGGGTGGAGTGGGAACAGCAGCCGCGGGCGTGGCCGGCGCTGGCGCGGCAGGGGTCAGAGGCGCAGCAGGCGCGGGTACCCCGCCCTTTGTCGGCTTCGCTGCAGGCTCCGCAGGCGCCTGCAGCAGGGGGTCGCCCAGCTTCAGCGTCACGAAGGCGCCCGCAGCGACGGGCTCACCGGGTGAAGGCTCCTGCCCGACGACGCGGCCGCGGCCCGTAAGGCGGGGCTCAAGCTGCAGCGCCGCCAGTTGCTGGATGGCCTGCGAGGCGCTCATGCCGAGGAGCTTCGGGACCGTCCGCTCTGCAGGGTCGGAAGTTGCAGCAGATGCCGTAGGATCGCCCTCCGACTCCTCCTCGACTGCCGATGCGGCAGCCCTCGAAGGCTCGGTGGCGCGGAGCCTCCCAATGCCCGACTCCTCGTCGGCTCGGCGGCCGGCCCCCGAGCCGCTGCCGTCATGCTCGGCGGGGAAGATGTTGGCCATCACAAGCGCCTGCGCCGCCACCTCGCGGAAGAGGGGGGCTGCGACCACGCCGCCGTAGTAGCCCTTGCTCTTGTCGGGGCGCAGGATCATGACCGTGATGGCGAACTCGGGCTGCTCGACCGGCAGATACCCGGTGAAGCTGGCGAGGTATTCGCTCTCGTACTGGCCGGTCTTGTTGCTGAAGAGTTTGGCTGTTCCTGTCTTACCCGCAACGCGGAAACCTGGGACGCGGGCATTGGTGCCCGTGCCCGCTTCGCTCGTGACCGTCTCGAGCATGAGCGAGACCTTCTGCGCCGTCTCCGCCGTCACGGCCTGGGTGCGGACCTCGGGCGCAATGACCCGCGGCGCACCTTGGCGCGAGCGGAGCTCCTTGACGAGCATGGGCCGCATGAGCTTTCCGCCGTTGGCGATCGCGGCGGTCGCAAAGTTGACCTGGAGCGGCGACGCAGAGAAGCCGTAGCCGTAGGAGAAGGTCGCGTGCTCCACCTCGCGCCAGGGCGGCGAACGCAGAATGCCGCCCGACTCTCCGCCAAGGCCGAGCCCGGTGTTGAGGCCGAAACCGAAGGCGCGGAGGTAGTCGAAGTGCTCCTTCTGGGTGAGCTTGAGGCCCAGCTTCAGCGAACCGACATTGGAGCTGTACTGGATGACCTCCCATACAGGAATGACCCCCGCTTCGTGGGTGTCCTTCACCGTGTGGCCGCCAATGCGGTAGGAGCCCATGTTGCAGTCGATGAGGGTGTCCGGGGTCACGAGGCCCTTGTCGATGGCGGCCGCGACGGTGACGATCTTGGCCGTTGAGCCGGGCTCGAAGACGTTACCGATGACGGGATCGAGCCAGGCCTCCGTGGGGTAGGTGTTGGCGATGTTGGGATCGAAGGGAGGCCAGGAGGCGAGCGCCCGGAGCTCGCCCGTCGGCACATGCGAGATGATGACGATGCCGTTGGCTGCGCTGAACTTCTCGATGGTCGAGGCCAGGGCCTCCTCCACAAACTGCTGCAGCGGCATGTCGATAGAGAGGACGAGGTCGGAGCCCCTCGCGGCATCCATGTCTGGCATGTCGGCGAGCAGGTAGCTGCGACGTGCGACGTCGCGACCCACGGGATACTCGATGAACTTGCCGCTGAGGTCGCGGTTGTAACGGCGCTCGACGCCCGACTGCCCCTCGACGCCGTCGCCCTGGATGGTGCCGATCGTCCGTCCGGCGAGGCTCCGGTAGGGGTAGATGCGGCGGTACTCCGGCGTCGCGATCAGCGCGCTGATGGTCTTCGCCTTCAGGGCGTCGGAGATCTCTTTGGCCCGCTTGGGCGAGGTGCGCCGCTCCATCACCACATACCGCGGGAGCTGTGCCGGCTCGGACTTGGACCAGGCCGTGAAGCGGGCTGCGTCGTAGCCCTCCAGGTTCTTCAGCTGAGCGCGCATGTCGGCCACGCAGACCGGCTCGTCGTCCCGCATCAGGGCGAGGGTCTTGCCCTCATCATCGGCCTTTCCGCAGCGGTAGTTCCCATCGGAGCCGACCGCCTTTGCGACGATCTCGTTTGCGAAGAAATGCCGAGCATCGAAGGCGAGCGTGGGCGCGAGCACGCTCTGCGCCAGCTCACGGCCGTTGCGGTCGAGGATGGCGCCGCGCGCTGCCTGGAAGCGGGTCTTTGTCTCGCTGCGCCAGTCACCCCACTCGAGGAACTGCTCGGCGCGGACGATCTGAATCCAGTAGGAGCGGAGCGCCACCGCGAGGAAGACGACGACCAGGACCAGCACCGTCTGGTGGATGCGCTTTGCTACGGTATCGCGCATCTCAGGGCCCCTTCACTTTGATGACCTGAGCGGGCTTCGCGGGACCGAGCCCCATGCCCTCGGCGGCCTTGCGGCTCGAGTCCGATTCGCTGCTGCGGACTGGCGCCTCGAGGTCGAGTCGCCGGCCCTCCTCCTCCAGCCGGCGAATCTCCAAAGCGGCCGCTGAGTGCTCGTGCGCAAGCCGCAGCGTGTCGAACTCGAGATGGAGCTGCTTGAGCATGACGCCGATGAAGAGGGCGGAGGCTCCGACGATGATGGCGACCCAGAGCAGGTCGGCGTTGCCCACCAGTTTGGGCGCCTTGTTGGATGGTTGCTGCGACATGGCGTTAGGCCTCCCACGCGATGCGGCGAATCGCCCGGATGCGCGCACTCCGCGCCCGGGAGTTTTCGCCCTTCTCGATCTCGGTCGCACCGGCTCCACGCTCGGCCAGTTCGAAGTTGGCGCGGCGCCCACCGGTGATGGGAAGCCCGCGCGGAAGAACGGGGCCCTGGGTGAGCTCGGCGAACCGCTGCTTCACCATCCGGTCTTCGAGCGAATGGAAGGTGATGAGGATGCCGACGCCACCCATGTCGAGCAGCTCAGGGAGCTGTCCGAGGAGCCGTTCGAGCTCGCCGAGCTCGTCGTTGACGGCAATTCGGAGGGCCTGGAAGGGGAGCGTGGCGGGGTTGTGGCTCCGCTTTGCGCCGCTGCCCACCGCCTTCTCGATGGCCCGTGCCAGCTCGGTCGTCGTCTCGGCCTCGCCCGCGGCGAGCGCCTCCTTCATGGCGGCAGCAACGCGCACCGCGCGGGGCACCTCGCCGTAACGCCAGAGCACCGTCGCAAGATCGTTCACGCTCAGCCGCTCGATCAGCTCGCGCGCGGTCTCGCCCTCGCTGCCCATACGCATGTCGAGCGGGCCGGGCCTGCCGTAGGAGAAGCCCCGCTCCGCGCGATCGATCTGCTCTGATGAGACACCGATGTCGGCGATCAGGCCATCGACCCGGTAGCGGCCGCGCACGAGGCGGCCGAACTGCTGCCCCTGCACCACCTCGTCCACCTGCGAGAAGCGCGACCTGACCACCGTTGCACGCTCACCAGCGGCAGCAGCCAGGCGGGCCGAGGCGGCCGCGATGGCCGCGTCGTCCCGGTCGAGTCCGAGCAGCCGCGCCTGGTCGCCCGCCCGCTCCAAGATGGCCATCGCATGGCCCGCACCGCCCAGCGTGCAGTCCACCCAAAATCGCTCACCATCCCGTCCAATCAGCCCCAACACTTCGTCGAGCAGAACAGGCCGGTGGGAGAAGTTGCCCCCTGCTTCCGTCATGATCCTTCACCGCTCCCGGTCGAAGGGGTGGCGGGCGCCACGGGGGCTCCGGCTGCAGGGCCGGGCGGAGGACCGTAGCTGGCCAGCACACCGCGCGCTGTCGGCGCATGCAGCGACATGGCGTCACGGTAGATCTGCGGATTCCAGATCTCGATGCAGTCGAGCAGCCCCTTCCACATCACTTCGCGCTCCAGGCGGGCCGGCTCGCGGATCTCGGCAACCAGCAGCACGCGCCCCGCTCCATCGGGCGTGATCTCGCGCGCGTCGCCGTAGAGGGCACGCACGAGCCAACTCTCGTTGCGGCCACGCTCAAAGGCGCTCTCGTTCGCCAGCGCCTGCTCAAACTGCGCCACCTTCCGCTCGAAGACAGGCAGCGGGTAGGCCCGCAGACAGCCGTCATCGAACCAGGGCACCACCATCAGCGTGGGAGGGGCGCCCACCAGGCCGTTGGCCTCGTAGATCTTCTGCACCGCGTCGCGAAAACGGGTCGGAAAGGCCGTGCGGCCCTTGTCGTCCATCGTCGTCTGTTCGGTGCCGTAGAGCCGCATCAAAAGCCTCTGCAGGAGGGGATCCACAAAATCCCACTGGCCGCCACTTATCCTCTCCTTTCCGGCAGGTTGTCAATCACGATCCAACCTCTTCCGCGATCAGATGAAACCAACCAATCCACAACAAGTTGCAGCATCTTCTCAACGCCAAGAGTCCGAAAAGTGGCCGCTTTCAACCGCACTCTCCACACGGCCTGCCCGGCTGGGGAGAACTGTGGAGAGCCTGTGGAAGCGCGGGAAAAGCCTCCGTAACACATCGATACTTCAATGCCTTAGCGGCTTCTCAGCCCAGAAGATCACGAAGTGGCAAAAAGTGGATCTTCAACCCACAACCTGCACGGAACCGCCCCTTTGCCGCCGCCGTGGTCGATCTTCGAAACCCCTTGCAGGCCCCACAGGCAGCCCAAAACGACCCGGGCCGCCCAGCCACCTCCTGCGAGGCGACCGGACGGCCCGACGAAACGGTCCTGGTTCCCGCGCTAGTACTGCGCCGTCACCCGGAAGAAGACACCGCTGCTGTCGCGGTCGAAGTCGCCCAGCTCATCCTCGGCGAACTTGGTGAAGTTGTAGCCGACGCCAAGCCGCACATGGGTGGCGATGATGTAGTTGAGTTCGAGCAGCGTGCCATGCTGCCAGTCCTTCGTCAGGCTCTGATGGAGGAGACGGTACTCGACGCCCGCGTCCCACTTCTCGACGATGTGGTAGTTGAGCCGGTTCACCCAGAGCGTCATGGTGTTGTCGGCCTCCGGGAGCTCTTCCACCTCGAGGTGGATGTTCCGGAAGGCCACCTTCTCCACGAGCTGCAGGTTCCACGGAAGCTCGAGGATGGGCGAGACGCTGAAGACGTGGCTCGACTCGCGCGACTGCCTTCCGAGTTCGAGGCCGTAGGGCGCAATCTCGTCGAGGTAGGTGTAGCGGAAGAGCAGGTTGAGCCAGTCGGTGTCGACGGGGCGGTAGGCCGCGCCGATGCCGGTCTCAACATCGCGCGCCTCCTCCAGTTTGAGCGTGGTGTTCTCGGTGGTAACCAGGTCGAAGCGGCCGAAGAGGGTCCAGTCCTGATCGAGCTTGTAGGTGGCCGTGTTCATGAGCGTGAACTGCTGGCGATCGCCGAGCGCGGAGACCGCGTCGCGGCAGTTGGAGGGGTTGCTCCCGGTGGAGGTCGCGAGGCAGGGCGTGGCGCCCGTGTAGCCCAGCGAGGCGCTCTCGAGGCGGAGCTCGGCGAGGCCGTTGAGCGTGAGCTCTTCGCCCTTCTTCCACTGCCAGCCGATGCTGCCTGCGTCGCGGGTATGGTCGCTCTCGTTGGCGCGACCGATGAGGGTCTGGCTCCGCTCGTAGGCGAGGTCGAGCGAGAGGCCGTCGGTGACCTTCCAGGTGCGGCCAAGGCCGACGAGCGCCGACTGCCGGTCAACACCGAGGCCGCCGTTGTTCTGGATCTCGGTGTAGGCGCGGCCGCCCGCATCCTCGCCGAACTTCTGCTCGCCGCCGACGACGGTGCTGGTCGCAGCGCCGTGGTTGTCGCGGTAGTTGGTCATGCGCTGCTGCACATAGACCTCGGTGTTGTCGGCCGTCTCGGTGCGGATGCCGATCGAGGTTGCGTTCTCACCCGAGTAGCGGAAGCGCTCGGTGGCCGAGATTTCGGTCGAATCGGTGAGCTGGTAGCCGGCCGACAGGGTCGAGATGAAGCGGTCGTCGAAGCGGGTCTCCGTAGAGAGGTCGGCGCCGCGGATGAGGCGGGTGTCGTCGCCGGCGACGATGATCTCCTGCTCGACGCCGACGCGGAAGTCGTCGTTGAACTTGAAGCCGAGCCCGGCCTTGGCGATGTCGGTCGAGGTCGAGGCGGTGAGGCGGGGGTCGTCGTTGGTGTTGTGCTCGTAGCCGAGCTGCATGCTGACGCCTTCGTCGTTGAACTCATACTGCGCCGTTGTGGTGCTGCGTGAGAGCCGGATGGTGTCGCTCAGATTGACGGTGGTGAGGTCCTCGACGAGCGCATCGATCTTGTCGGCCTTGATGCCCAACTGGTGGCGCTCGTTGATGAGCCAGGTGGTGGCGAGGCCTGTCTTCTCTTCGCCCTGCGTGAGCAGCGAGCCGTTGGAGAAGAAGCCGCGGTCCTGGTTGCGGTAGCTGACCTCGGTGCTCCAGACGCGGTCGCGTCCGAGCTCCATGACGTCGGCCAGTTCGAAGCGGCCGCGCACGGTCATCGCGCTGCCGGAGGCGTCGTCGGTGCTGGCGAGCCGGAGGGGACGGAAGCGGAGGCCGCCATCGTCGCTGTAGCTCGTCGAGGTGTCCTGTGCCTCGCTCTCGGCATACTCGAGGTCGAGGCGGGTGGTCTGCCTCTTGCCGATGCCGAGCTCGGCGCCCCAGAGCTTGTAGTCCTGGCCGGAGAGGCGGTTCTCCTGGACGAGGCCGCCGCCCACGGTGACCGTGTCCCAGAGGGTCTCGCGCGCCTGGACACCGGCAGAGGTGTCGCCGGCAGAGCTACCGTTCTCGTGGTCGTAGGCGACCTCCACATAGAGCGGATGGCCGACGAGCGTGGAGCGGGTGGACTGGTAGCCGCTGAAGGCGGTGGCGTCGTCCACCACGGAGGGGAGCGGACGACGGAAGACGATGCGACCTTCGCCGTAGCGGATGGTGTAGTCCGTGTTGCGGGACTGCGGGATGCGGAGGAGCTCGACGCCCGAGGTGGCATCGCGGACTACGAGTGTGACCCGCTCGCTGCCTTCGAGGAGGGCACGGTTCTGCAGGTAGTAGACCGAGCCGCCCGTGCCGCGGAGCAGGTTGAAGGTGTGGACCAGGGACTGGTCGTCGCTCGCCGCATGGGTGCGGAGTTCGGTGCGGGTGTTCTCGGTCTTGTGGTCGACGACGAGCTGGCCGCCGTAGAGGGCCCGGTCATACTTGAAGTGCTCGAGGCCGCTCATGCCGGTGCGGAAGCTGCCGAGCACGGCGCGGCTCTTGTCGGCCTCGACGAGGATGTAGACCTTGCCGCGGCCCTTCACATCGGCCACCGCCTCGGAGCCGTCGCCGTAGACGGGGTAGGAGCGCTCGGGCTCGATGACCTCGTTGACGAAGGATTCAAACTGGCTGCGCTTGCCGGTGTCGGCATGTGCGGTCACATCGAGCCGCTTGGCGAAGTCCCCGAGGAGCTCGCTGCCGCGGACGTAGCCCTTGAGGTAGACGCGGCCCTGGCCGTAGACCTGCATGCCGCCATCGGTGGTGAAGGCGTTGTCTTCGTTGCTGCCCTCGATGCGTGCATCGGTGGTGCCGAGCGCGGTGTCGGCGAGCGCCATCACAAAGAAGCGCGAGGTGGCGCCGCGGACAGGCCAGGAGAGGCGGCCTACATTGCCGGCCTCGTCGGTGGCCTCGAAGAGGAGCGTGCTCTCGCCGGCCGGGATGGGCACGACAATCTCGAAGGCGCCGGTCTCATCGAGCAGGATCGGCACACCGTTGACCGTCAGCGTGTTGCGAAGGTCGGTGCGGCCGCGAACGACGATCTGCTCGCTCTCGACGATGAGCCCCTCTGCGGGCAGATCGACCTGGAGGTCGCTCGCCGGTGAGTTGGCCAGAAGGACCGCGAGGTCTGCGCCCTCTTCCGAGTCGAGCGCCGTGTTGAAGGCGTTCCAGTAGAAGCCGGAGAGCTCGTCGAAGGCCTCGGGCGGCGTGGTGAGCGCCTCGAGCTGGGCCGAGAGCGGGGCGGGCAGGAAGGTGAAGGTGGGGAGCTGGAGCGGCCGCAGCAAGAGCGATGCACCGCCGGGGAGGGGCGCGAAGGGGTTGGCTGCGGGCGCTGCGGGCGCTGCGGGTGCTGCTGCGGGTGCTGCTGCGGGTGCTGCTGCGGGTGCTGCTGCGGGTGCTGCTGCGGGTGCTGCTGCGGG
>JBIIFW010000188.1:0-5220 GCA_044236985.1 Bradymonadia bacterium
CAAGACGCTCTGCTACAACGTGCCCATCGCGCAGATGCTCCGCGAAGAGGAGGGCACCGCGCTCTACCTCTACCCGACCAAGGCGCTGTCGCAGGACCAGTGCGCGGAGCTCAACGAGCTGTTCCGGGCGACGGGCATCGAGGAGCAGGCGCATGTCTATGACGGCGACACACCGGCCGACCTGCGGCGCACCATCCGCGACCGGGCCCGCGCGGTGCTCACCAACCCCGACATGCTTCACCAGTCAATTCTGCCGAATCACGATCGCTGGCGGCGGCTCTTCTCGTCGCTGCGCTTCGTGGTCATCGACGAGATGCACACCTACCGCGGCGTCTTCGGCTCCCATGTGGCGAACGTCATCCGAAGGCTCCAGCGCATCTGCCGCTACTACGGATCTGCGCCGCAGTTCGTCTTCACCTCGGCTACGATCGCCAACCCCGGCGAGCTTGCCGAGAACCTGATCGGAGAGCCTGCGACGGTTGTATCGAAGTCGGGTGCGCCGTCGGGCGAGCGGCTCTTCATGCTCTACAACCCGCCGATCCTGAACATCGAAGATGGGCGCAGGCAGTCGCCCGGTTCGGCGGCGCAGCAGCTCGTTGTTCCGCTGCTCGAGATGGGCGCAGGCGCCATCGTTTTCGCGCGGAGCCGGCAGGGGGTGGAGGTGCTGACGCGCCGCATTCGCGAGTCGCTCGTGGAGCGGCGCAAGAAGGAGCTCGCGAGCCGCGTAGACGGCTACCGCGGCGGCTATCTGCCGGAAGACCGGCGGCGCATCGAGCGGGGTCTCCGCGCCGGCACCATCCGCGGCGTCATCACCACCAACGCGCTCGAGCTCGGCATTGACATCGGCGCGCTCGATGTGGCGGTGCTGGCGGGCTACCCGGGCACCATCGCCTCCACCTGGCAGCAGGCAGGCCGCGCAGGCAGGCGACAGACCACCGCACTCGTCGTGCTGGTGGCCGGCTCCGACCCGGTCGACCAGTATCTCATCACCCATCCCGAGAGCTTCTTCGAGTCGTCGCCCGAGTTCGGCCGCATCGACCCCGACAACCTCCGCATCCTGGCCGAGCATCTGCGGTGCGCCGTCTATGAGCTGCCGATCCGCACCGACGAGGCCTACGGTCGCTACGATGTGGAGGAGACGCAGGGCATCCTGGACTGGGTGGCCGAACACAACGGGCCGGTGCAGTGCAACGGTACCTCGTGGCGGTGGAACGGAGAGGGCTATCCCGCACAGGGTGTGAACCTGCGCGACATGGCCGACGAGAACTTCGTCATCATCGACACCACGCAGCCGAAGAAGCCCAACATCCTCGGCGAGATCGACTTCGAGGGGGCCCACACGACGGTCTACGAGAAGGCCATCTACTCCCACTCAGGCGAGCTCTACGAGGTGCACCGGCTCGATTACAAAGAGCGCAAGGCCTACGTCCGCGCGGTGAAGACCGACTATTACACGCAGGCGATCGACCAGACGCGGGTCTTTGTGCTCGATGTGACCGAGGAGCTGGAGAGCCGGCGCCCCTTCCCCGGCGAAGGCGAGGTGCGGGTCGCCAAGCGGGTGGTCGGCTACAAGAAGATCCGAATGAAGACTTTTGAGAACATCGGTTACGGCGAGATCGCCCTGCCCGACCTCGACAAGCACACGACCAGCTACTGGTGCGTCTTCCCATCGGCCTGGCTCGATCCGCTCGGCATCAAGGCCGACACGCTGTCGGGTGCACTGACGGGCATCAGCCGGGTGATGCACACGCTGGCGCTGGTCCATCTGATGTGCGCGGCGGGCGACCTGCTGGTGACGGTGAGCGGGCGCCAGGGCGATGCCTGGGAGACGCTGCCGACCAACGCCGCGCCGCTCGGCCCGCCGACGATTGCCGAAGACCCGGCCATCTTCCTCTACGACCGTTACCCGGGCGGCGTGGGCTTCTCGGAGCAGCTCTTCAAGCTGCATGGCGAGCTGCTGCGGAAGGCGAGCGAGCTGGTGGAGAGCTGCCCCTGCGGCAGCGGCTGCCCCTCCTGTGTGGGTCCTGTGGAGCTCATTGGAGAGGGTGGGCGGGCGGCGGCCATCCGGCTGCTCCGCGCGGCGGTTGCCGACCTTGGGGAATCTTCATAGGTTGCACAGAACTTCGCCCCGCTCGGTAATGGGTGGGGTAGTCAGCAGCGAGGAGCCGGCCCCATGGGCACGATGCAGTGGAAACAACATTTTGAGCAGTCGGTGAACCGGCCGCGCAACATCCACTGGGAGGCTGGGTTCGCGGTCAAGTCGCCGTTGCGCGAGCCGCTTCTCCGGTCGCTGCAGACGCTGCAGCGTGGCCTCTCCTCGCCCGGCCTCGACTTCCGCACCAAGGTGCGCGCCTCCTGTCCGCGTGAGTATGCAGAGGTCATCGACCTCTATGTGCGCGAAAAGACCGTGCACTCCGACCACCTCGCCCAGATCCTCTGGTCTGCGGGCGAGCGGCCGGTTTCGCGGCAGTGGACCGACTTTGCCTTCCGGCGGCTGCGGCGGCGGTTTGGCTGGGCCGAGGAGCTTATGGTGATGCTGACGGCGGAGATGGCCTCGGCGCCCTACTTCCGCGTGCTCTACAACACGGTGGATGACCCGCTGCTGCGCGAGGTGCTGGCCGGCATCATGGAGGATCAGGCCTATCATCTGGGCTTCCACCTCGACTTCCTCCGCGAAGAGCTGCAGAAGCAGTCGGCGGTCGATCGTGTGACGACACAGCAGGCGTGGAGCACCTTCTTCGGCAGCGTGCTGGGCGTGGTCATCTTCGACAACCGTGAGGTCTTCGCGGCGCTCCGCTACGACAAGCTCACCTTCTGGACCGATGCCTGGAGCCTGTTTGCGCAGGTGCAGACAGGGCTCCACGGCAGCCAGCACATGTCGGCGCTTTTGGCGCGCGACCCCCGCATCAAGTTTGTGGTCTGATGACACTTCACCGCTCTCTTTCGCGAGGCATGTGAGGCCATGAACAGCACCTCCGACCAGAAGGCCTTTGCGCTGCTGCCCCCCGATGCCTCGTGGCTCGACGCGGCCTTCGCGGCGACCGGTTCGGTCTTCTTCGCGCTCGATGGCGCGGGGCTCATCCTCGACATCGTCGGGCCGGTGCTGGAGACGCTTCATGCGGAGCCCGGACAGCTGGTTGGCAAGCAGCCCGTGGCGTTGGTGCATCCAGATGAGCGGGAGCGGTTCCTGGCCTCGCTGAACGATGCGCAGCGGTTCGACCGCATGACCCGCATCAACGGGCGCTTCTCGGCGAGCGGGAGCGACTGGCGGCGGCTCCACATGGATGTCTGGCGGCCCGCCCGCGTGGTCGGTATCTCGATGGTGGGGCGGTTCGGCGCGGTGGTACAGAGTACCTCGCTCGAGGCCGATCTGCTCCGCGAGCGGAACCTCTTCAACCAGCTCCTCCAGCACCTGCAGACCGCGGTCATTGTCTGCGATGCGCAGGGCAAAGTACTCATTCACAACGAGCTGCTGAAAAAGCATAAGTTCGCCATCCCGCCCATGACGCCGCTCGACGTGTGGCTGCCGAAGGTCACCGCCTTCACCGACGATGGCGTGACGCCGCTCGATGTGCAGCAGACGCCCATCCCCCGGGCGCTTCGCGGTGAACGGATCGAAGACTTCCGCTTTGCGATTCAGGTGGGGCCGGACGAGATTCGCTTCCGGCGGGCCTGGGGTGGCCCCATGTTTGATGCGTCGGGGACGCTCGTCGGCGCCGTACTCGCCATCCACGACGTGACGGATCAGCGGAGGGTCGAGACCGCGCTGCTAGCGCAGGCGACGCACGACTCGCTCACGGGGCTCCCCAACCGGTCGGTCGTGCAGGATCGGCTGCAGGCGGCGCTCGCCCGCGCGCGGCGCTCGAAGACCCCCATCGCGGTGCTCTTCATCGACCTCGACCACTTCAAGCTGGTCAACGACACCATCGACCATGCTGCTGGCGACAGGCTGCTCATCGCTGTGGCGCAGCAGGTGCGCGCCGTCATCCGGCCCGCCGACACGCTGGTGCGGCTCGGCGGCGACGAGTTCCTCGCCATCTGCGAAAACCTCTCCGGCGTAGGCGATGCGCTCACCGTTGCAGACCGCATCCGTGCCGCAGTCAACCACGCTGTTCACACGCTCGGCATCGAGATTCCCGTCTCAGCCAGCATCGGCATTGCGATGGCGCAGACCGGGCTCGAGTCGCCCGACTCGCTGCTCACCGACGCAGACAGCGCGATGTACCGGGCCAAGGAGGCGGGGCGCGACGGCGTGGAGGTCTTTGGAGAGGAGCTGCGCGCCAAGGCGCTTGCCCGCATCGAAGGGCAGCGCGGCCTCACTGCGGCCATCGAGGAGCGGCGCATCCGCGCCCACTTCCAGCCCATCTACGACGCGGCCTCGGGCCGCATGGTTGGAGCGGAGGCACTCGCACGCATCATCGACCCCGTCGTCGGGATCGTGGAGGCGGGGAGCTTCCTCGATGTGGCCGAAGAGACGGGCTTGGTCACCCAGCTCGACGACATCGTCATGCGACAGGCGCTCGCCTTCCTCGCGGAGCGTCGGGCAGAGGGCAAACTCGACCTCTTTGTCGGCATCAACCTCAGCCTCCGCACGCTAGGCCGCAACGATACTGTGAGTTGGCTCTCCGAGGCCGCAGAGGCGGCTGGTGTGCCCATGAACCGGATTGGTCTGGAGATCTCGGAGAGCCGCATCCTGACGGCGCCCGCCCTGCTGCACGGCACCATCGAGGCGCTCGCAGAGCGGGGCGTCCATGTGGGGCTCGACCACTTCGGCTCAGGCAACTCGTCGCTGGCCTTTGCCCGTCAGTGGCCGCTGGCCTTCGTGAAGATCGACCGCCTCTACGTGGCCGATGTCGGCACCAATCCACAGTCGGCGGCCATCGTCGACTCGCTCATCCGCCTCGCCCACGCGCTGCGCCAGAGCGTCACCGCGCAGGGCGTGGAGACGGCAGAGCAGGCGGCGGTGCTCCGCTCGCTCGGTTGCGACTTCCTGCAGGGCTTCTACCTCTCCGAACCCGTCGCTGCGGGTGACTGGGAGACCGACCAGAGCCAGGTCTAAACGGTGGCTCTTCGCCTCGCCTTCACCGCTGACGGGTGGCGCGACGCCCTCCGCTCCGCCGCCGAACATGGCGGCATCATGGGGCGTCTCGAGGGGGCGGAGCGACCCGCGCTCTATGCGCCCGTGACCGTGACGATCATGGTGGATGGTGCGGCCATCGG
>JBIIFW010000189.1:0-5212 GCA_044236985.1 Bradymonadia bacterium
GCCAGCCGCCGCCGTTGCGCCTATGGAGGGTTCCGCAGCGGCTGCGCCAGCGGCGCCGTCGGTGCCCCCGAGCGCTGCCCCCGCGGATGCTACGCGGCGCAAGCCGGCAAAGGCCGCCGCGCCGGCTGCCCAGCAGGCGCCGGCCCCTGCGATCGTTCCGGCCCCTGTGGTCGTGCCTGCTGTGGAGGCGCCCAAGCCCGAGCCGAGACCTGAGCCCGTGGTAGCGCCCAAGCCTGCGGAGCCTGAGCCTGCACCCAGGCCGCGCCTCCGCGGTCGCGATTCTATCTTCATCCCGACGGCCCCGAAGTAGGGGTTAGGCTCGGCTGCGCAACAGCGGCTGCGGGGTCGCGGTGGCCGGAGCGGCCGCAAAGTCCGACGGGTCGGGCCAGCCGTCCGCATCGTCCATCACCGGGGATGGCGTGGGCGCAGTGAGGGCCGCAGGTGGAGCTTCAGCAGGCTCAAGCTCGGCGATGAAGACCCGGTTCCGGCCTGCGTGTTTGGCCCGGTAGAGGGCGCCGTCCGCCGACTCGACGAGCCGGTTGGCGCGGCTCTCGTCGGGGAAGGCAGCGATGCCGCAGGAGTAGGTCACGAAGATGGGGCGGCCCTCGTACATGTGACGCACGCGGGAGAAGCCGTCGCGGATCTCGTCGAGGACCCGCTGGGCCACGGAGGCGGGGGTGTCGGGGAGCACGACGGCGAACTCCTCGCCACCCCAGCGTCCAACGAAGTCGGTGCGGCGGAGCCGCTGCCGGAGCATCAGTGAGAGGCTGCGGAGCACCCGGTCGCCGAAGGCGTGGCCGTAGGTGTCGTTGATCTTCTTGAAGCCGTCGAGGTCGATCATGGCGACGGAGCAGGGAGCGTTGCGCCGCTGCGCGCGGAAGACCTCAACCTCGAGCTGGTTCTCGATGCGGCTATGGTTGAGCAGGCCGGTGAGGCCATCTTTTTCCATGTAGGAGCGGAGCACGCGGGCCCGGTCGGCGCGGGCGGCGATGGCCGAGGAGATGCGCTTGATGGAGAGGTCGCCGCTGAGGAAGTCGTCGGCGCCGACGCGGATGGCGGCTGTCTGGCGCACCTCGTTCACCTCGTCGGAGAGGAAGAGGATGGGGATGCCGACGAACTGGTCGTCCTGGCGCAGCATGGAGGCGAGCTCCATGCCGGTGCAGCTGCGGTAGCGGGTCTCCAGCACGATGACCTCGGGCTGGAACTCGGCGATGGGATCGAGAAGCTCCGACGACTCGTCGACGAGCGAGACGAGCATGTTGAGCTGCCCAAGGCCGAGCGCGACCTCGCGGGCGCGGGTGCCGAGCTCGCTGACGAGCATGACCCGGTAGGGGGCCTTGGGGCCGTCGAAGGTGAGGTTGTCGATCTTGTCGAGCAGCACCGAGAGGTCGACCGGCTTGGTGAGGAAGGCTGTTCCGCCTGCGCGGACCGATTCGAGCCGCGCGTCCATGTCGGTACGGGCCGAGACGGTGATGATGTGGGCGGGCCTCACCCGCTTCTCGCGCATCACGCGGAGGATCTCCATGGTGACCTCGCAGTCGGACTCGGCGGGCGAGCCCATGATGAGCAGGTCTGGGGTGTTGCGGGCGAAGGCGGCCTCTACCTGTTCGACGCTCGAGAGCTGCCGGACTGCGTAGCCGAAGTGTTCGAGCTGGTCGCCGTAGGCGCCCTCATCGGAGGGCTTTTCGACGACGAAGATGGTGCGCTGTTTGGGAAGCGCTGCATCGGGCACCGTCTCCCCTGCAACCGCGGGGAAGCTGCCGGAAACAGCGCGGTAGTCGCCCGTGACGCCAGAGGCGCGCAGGGTGCCGAAGGTGAGTGACTGGCGCACCTCCTCCATGGCCTCTGCGAGGGTCCAGCGCTCCTGCGAGCTGAAGTTCTGGGGGGCGAGCCGGCGCCGTTCGGCGAGCGACTGGATCTGGCGTCCGGCGCGGCCCAGTCCCGGGTGACCGAAGGTAGTAGCGGCGCCGATGATCCGATGGGCGAGGCCCATGATGTTTGTCCATCGCTCCGAGGTGGAGCCGGCACCCAGCGCGCGTACCTCGTCCTCGAGCGCCGCTACGGTCTTGGGCAGGTTGGCGCGATACTCCCGCTGCAGCGTCTGCAGGCGCTCCTCGAAGGCGCGACGGGAGTCGACGGGGATAGACATGCAGACCGGTCCACAGGGAGGCGTAGATGGGAGGGAGGTACGGAACGGCCTGCGGCGAGGCAACTTTTCGCCATCCCGTGCCGCTCGACGGGGAAGGGCGAAGCAGGGTAGGAGAGCTGCATGCGGATGGTCGTCACGCTGGCGCTTGCCACAGGATTGGCGGGGCTCCTTCCCTCGTTTGCGAGGGCGGAGGAGCGTCTCGATCTCTCGCTCCTCTCGCTTGTTTCGGGCGGCGTCGAGCTGCGTTACGGGCAGGCCGAGGCAGGCCGTGGCTGGGAGGTTGCCGCCGGGCTGCTGCCGCTGTCGGTGGCGCACGAGGCCTCCAAGGACGAAGGCTGGCTGGGGCTGCTGCGGGCCGGCTACCTGGTGCCGCTCTCCGTTGCCGGCGAGGCCGAGACGCCCTCTGCCACCTCGCTTGGCCTGCGGCTCTCGGCGGTTTTGCTGCAGGCGGCGCTGGACGACGGCCTCCGCGACCGCTCGCTCTACCAGACGGGCGCCGCTGCGGAGGCGGCGGTTGCCCTGCGCTGGCGGCCACGCGCCGACATCGAGGTGAGCGGCGAAGCGGGCCTTCTCGGCGGCTATGGATGGGGCATGGCAACTGCGGTGCGGAAGAACGAGACCGGTCGCACCGAGGGGCCCTTCTGGGCGCCGTCGCTTCACCTCCTCGTGGGTCGTCGCTGGTAGGCGTGACAGCCCGCGGTGGCTCGTGGTAGCGCCCGCTCATTACCTGCTCGGAGGAAGTCGATGAAGGTCCGCACCCTGGTTCCGTTCCTGCTGTTGTTCGCCGCCTGTGGCGAGGATGAGAAGGCCGCAAATGGCCCCGCCGACAGCGGCAGCGCCGATGGCTCTTCGCTGGCCGACAGCTCCGATGGCTCGGCTGATGCAAGCGGAAGCGGCGAGGCCGATGGCTCGGCTGAGGATACTGGTGCCGACGTGCCGCTCACCCCGCCAGACAGTGCAAGCGTAGCGGGCGGGGCAACCCGGGTTGAGGTCTCCTTCGCGCCGTTCGGCCTCCGCGTGCTCGCTGCAGACGGCAGCGAAGTGGGCGCAACGAGCGGCTCCGATGAGGCCGCCTTTGCCCCCTTCGCGGTTGGCATCGCACCCTCCTACCGGGCGACCAGCTACTATGACCCTCGCCTGATGGAGAGCAACGGCACAGGCCGTGGACTCGTCTGGTGCCGGCCGGTGAACTGGCAGGCTGCTCCGCTGCAAGGCGGCCTCCGCGCCACCGCTTCGCTCGACTGTGGCGATACCGAGACTGCTGCGACCATCGAACTCGACCTGCTGCCCGGCCTTGCTGAGGCGACCGCGCCCGATCGTGCCGGTGGCGTGGTGGCGGAGCTCCGCGTGGTGGGCGACACGGCAAAGGTGGCCATGGTCGCAACGGGCTGGAGCAGGGCAGAGGGCGAGGGCAACTTCGGCCTCGGAGAGCTGTTCGACACGCTCGATGCGGCCGGCTCGATCCGTGAGATGCAGATCCGTGCGGAGGGCCGCTCCGAGTCGGCCACCAACGAGGTCCATGTACCCGTCTCCTTCTACCAGACCACGAGCGGCCTCGGCCTCTTCGCCGATCAGCGGGAGCCCGGCGCCTTCGACTTCGGCGTGATGCGGCCCGACGTGACGCGCGTCGCCTTCAACGGCACCCGCCTCCGCCTCCACCTCTGGGCCGAGCCGGCCGACAACGGCCGCCCGCTCCGGCTGCTGCAGCGCTACCTCGATGTGACGGGCTATCCCAAGCAGGTGCCCTTCTGGTCGCTCGGGCCGCAGTGGTGGCGCAACGAGAACCGCGATGGCGCCGAGGTGCTCGACGATGCCCGTCGCGCCATCGCCAACGACATCCCGAGCACCGTCATCTGGATCGACCGGCCCTGGTCCTCCGCCTACCACAACTGGCGGTTCAACCCGGCCCAGTTCCCCGACCCGCCGGCGCTCTTCGATGAACTCCGCACGATGGGCCACCCGGTGCTGCTCCACCACTCGCCGCAGCTCAATCCAGTCGGCCAGACCGACCTGGGCGCAAACGAAGACACCTCCGAGGCCATCTTCGAGCGGTATGAGGCCAACGGCTGGCTGGTCAACTTCCAGGGTCGGTCGCAGCCGGTGTTGTTGCCCTGGGGCGGCGGCACGGGCGGCTTTATCGACTACAGCCATCCCGACGCGGTCGCCGATCAGCAGCAGCTCATTCGCCGGGTCACCGACCTCGGCGCCATCGGCGTGAAGATGGACTGGGACGAGTACCTGCAGGCCAACGTCGGCCCGCAACGGCTCTACATGGAGTTCCACAACGGGGAGACCAACCAGACCATGCATGGCTGGTACTCGGCGCTCTACCACCGCGCTAACATCGAGGCCTTCGATCGCGCCCTCGGCGGCCCGTCGTTCAGCATCTCGCGCTCCGGTCTGGCCCGCGACCAGGTCTGGAACACCTGCATCTGGCCCGGCGACCTGGGCAACGACTGGGCCGAGAACACCACGGGGAAGATGCCCGCAGAGGGCGAGTGGAAGGTGGGCGGCCTGCCCTCCGCCTACTTCGGCGCGCTCAGCCTCGGCATGAGCGGCTACCCCTGTTACGGCAGCGACATCGGCGGCTACCGGGGCGGCCTCTCCACCGAAGAGGTCCTGTTGCGCTGGCTCGAGCTCGGCATCTTCCATCCCGTGACCCAGCTTGGCGGCGCCGGCTCAGCCCACATGCCCTGGGTTGCTGACTCGCCCTACTCGGCCGACGCCGTCGCCGTGACCCGCGACTACTTCAAACTCCGCAACCAGCTCGCCCTCTACGCCTTCGGCGAGATGAACCGGGCGACGCAGACGGGCGCGCCCTTCGTGCGGAGCCTCTGGTTCCAGTATCCCGACCTCCCCGAGGCGCGCGCCTTCGACCGCGAGTTCCTCTTTGGCCCCGACCTGCTCGTGGCGCCGGTGACGCGCGAGGGCGAGTCGAGCGTGACGCTGCTGCTCCCCCCCGGCGGCTGGTTCGACTGGTGGAGCGGCGAGCGCCACGAGGGGCCGGCGACGCTGACCGTAGAGGCGCCCATCGGCCGTGTGCCGCTCTTCTTCCGCGAGGGA
>JBIIFW010000190.1:0-5191 GCA_044236985.1 Bradymonadia bacterium
GGTTGGGCAGGGCTGCGTGGACGCGTTCGGTCGCGCGGGAGGGCTCTGCAATGGCGAGGGGCCGAGCCCTGCGGGGCTGCGCTGCGTGGTGGCTGACGAGGTGGCACGCTGGGCCTGGGGCTGCGACAGCTGGCAGGTCTGCGAGGCGGGCGCGAGCTGCATACCGCTCGGCGACGACGAGGAGGATGGTGGCTTCTGTGCGCCCGACGCGCCGGTCGTTGATGCCGCCTTGGGCGAGCTGTGTGACGACGATGCCGATTGCGCGGAGGGGCTCTGTGCTGCGGCGGCCGGTGAGGCAGGGCGCTGCCTGCAGCGGTGTGGTCCGAGCCTCGCCTGCGGGGGCAGCTGCACCGATGTGGTGAAGGGGGGCGTTTACCGCGGCCGCTGGTGCAGGCTGGCCGAGACGAGGAGGCCTGCGGTGCATGAGGCGCAGGGCTGCGCCACTGCCGCGGCGGTGGGTTGGCCGGCGATGCTGTTGTTGGGGCTGCTCCAGGTGGCGCGCCGGCGGCGACGGGCGATCCGGCTTGCCACCGGTGGCGGTGCGCCGTAACGATTGGCACCGTTGTTTGAGCAAGGTGGCTGATGTTCTGGGCTGAATGGAGAGCGGTGGCGGGAGCGCGGCGGCGGGTTGTTTGCAGCCTGATTGCAGCGCTCGCGTTGCTGCTGCCCTGGGGGCAGGCGCGGGCTGGGGAGCTGACCCGTGGCGACCGGCTGGCCATTCTCTACAGCCCGCAGCTCCGCTTCTCGCCGGAGCGCGAACCGCTCATCCGTGTGGGCCTCATGGATGCAGCCTCCGAGGTGCGGTTGACCGCCAATACGATGGTGCAGATCGACCCGATGGGTGATGGCGCGCTCGCGGTGGATGTGCCTGCCAACACGACGCTCACGGTGCGGATTCGCGACGGCGAGCCGGGGCGGTACAGCTACACCGTGGTGGTGTCGGATTTGCCGGCCGGCTCGCTCGCGGCTGCAGCCCGTCTGGTATCGGAGTGGCAGGGGCTCGGCTGGGATGCTGAGGTGCTGCAGGTGGGTGCGGTGTTCGCGGTGGATGGGCAGCGGTTCGACACCCGCAAGTTGCTGATCGCGGTGGGGCGGACCTCTTCGCAGGCCGATGCAAACTCGCTGGCGGAGCGGCTGGCAGCCGAACGCGGCGTGGATGCGACGGTGCATTCCGAACTGGCGGAGTATCCGGGCGGCTGGTTCGATGTGTCGGGGCTTCCAGGTGGCGTGGTGGTTCACAGCCGCGACCTCGCCTGGCTTCGCGGCCGTCCGGAGACTGTCTTTTCTGTGGAGGATGTGGTCTATGACCGGGGCACGAAGGGCGAGGGCAAAGAGAAGCGTCGCTATGTGGGCTCGCTCATCTTTGCGGCCGATCGGGGCGGGAAGCTTGTGCTGGTGAACGAGGTGGGATTGGAGCGGCTGGTGGAGGGCGTGCTTCCGTCGGAGATGTATGTCTCGGCGCCGGTGGAGGCGCTCCGTGCGCAGGCGGTCGCCGCCCGCTCGGAGGTGCTCGGTTCGCTCGGTACGCGGTACACGGCCGATCCCTACATGACCTGCTCTGATCAGCGCTGCCAAGTCTACAAAGGCATCGGTGCCGAGACGGCGAAAACATCGGCGGCGGCGCGGCAGACGCGCGGCCTTGTGCTGGCGAGCGGAGACGCGCTCATCCGTGCCTCCTTCTCGGCCAACAATGGTGGCTTTGCGGGTGGGAACGACACAACGTGGGGGAGTGAGCCGCTCAGTTACCTCCAGCCCCACTACGACGGCGCGGTGGCCTCCTCGAAGTATGATGGCGGAATCGGCAGTGACGCCGCGGTCGCCGCCTTCCTCGAGGAGCCTGGCGACGTGCTGTCGAACATCCGCGAGTACGGTGCCCAGGCCTCCTTCCGTTGGCGGGTGGAGTTGAACGCTACGCAACTTGCGGAGGCGGTCGCGAAGCGGCAGTCGGTGGGGAAGGTTCGTTCCATCCGTGTTGCGACGCGGGACCGGAGCGGCCGGGCGACGCGGCTTGAGGTGGAGGGCGACGCGGGGAGCCTGTTGGTCGAGCGGGAGCTCAACATCCGTCGCTCGCTCGGGAGCCTTCGAAGCGCGCTCTTTGTGATGGAGCCTACGACCAACGCTGCGGGCTTCGTCGAGAAGCTGGTGATCCGAGGCGGCGGCTTCGGGCATGGGGTGGGCATGTGCCAGACGGGAGCCATCGGCGCGGCGCAGCGGGGCTGGACGGCGGAGCAGATCCTCGAGCGCTACTATCCCGGCACCGCGCTCCGGAACCTCTACGCGGCGGGGGGCGAATGATGCGCCAGATTGGAATTGTGGTCGTGCTCCTGCTGATGCTGCTGGGCAGCGCGGCGGAGGCCGGCGAAGGGAGCGGATTCACGGAGCTGCGTTTGACGCGCGCGGAGCTGCTGGCAGCGCTGTCGGCCCAGAACCCGGCGGTAGCCGAGGCGATGTCGGCCGTGCGCGAGGCGGAGATTGCGGAGCAGGCGCTCGAGGCGCGCTGGTCGTGGGGCGTGCAGGCCTCTGTGGGCTACGACCAGAACGAGTCCTATCCGGGCGGGAGCGGTCGCGGCGAGCTGAGCACCGACGGGCTAGGGCGCTGGTCGATGGGGCTGGCGAAGGCGCTGCCTTGGGGCACCACGATGGCGCTCACGATGGGTCAGGTCCGGCGAACGCAGTCTGTGCCCTGTTCGACCGGCAGCGAGGAGGGGCTCTACATTCCCTGCCTTTTCTTTGGGGCAGACAAGAGTCCGATTGAGCTTGGACCCTGGTTCACGACAGCCCTCAGCGTGAACCTGACACAGCCGCTGCTCAAGGGTGCCGGCCGTGGCGTCTCGGAGGTGGTGGAGCGGCAGGCTGCACTGGAGCGGGAGGCGCGTCGCAAGAGCGCCTCCGGTCTCGTTGCGCGGGCCTCGCTCGAGGCGCTGACGCTCTACGCCCGCTGGGTTGCCGCGAACGCCGAGCTGACCGACCTCCGCGCCTCGCTGGAGCGTTCCAAGCGGCTCACCGAGATGGCCAAGGCGCTGGTCACAGCGGACCAGTTGGCCGAGGTGGAGGTTGCCTCGTTCGAGGTGCGCGAGCTCTCGTTGCGTGAGGCGCTGATGACCGCGGAGGAGTCGATTGAGCTGATCGGTTCGGGGCTGGCTGCAACGATTGGGGCGCCGCCCGGCGCCCAGGTGGTCCCAATCGAGCCGCTGCGGAGCTGGCTGCCGCCGACCGAGGGCGCCGACGCGCTCTGCGCGGAGGCTGTCGCCGTCGATCCCAGGCTGCAGGAGCTGGCGATGCGCCGGCAGCAGGCGGAGCTGGCGGTGGAGACGGCACGGGAGGAGGGCCGCCCGTCACTCGACCTCACCGGTTCGCTCTCGCCTTCGGGCACCTCCGACGGCTGGGGCGGGAGCCTCTCCGACGCCGCCGCAATGGAGGCCCGAGGCTACGGCGCCGCGCTCACGCTGACGATGCCACTCGACAATCTGGCCGCCGACGCCCGGCTCGAGCAGTCGCGGCTCGTCGGCGAGCGGCTGCGCCGGCAGCAGGCAGCGCTGGAGGATACCGTCTGCCGAGAGGTGCGGGTGGGCCGCGAGCGGCTCGCGACCATGGGGACGCGTAGGGCGTTGGCGGCCCTGCGGATCGAGCAGACGGCGCGGCTCCTCACTGCGCGGGAGGCCAAGTTCGAAGCTGGTTACGGCACGATGGACGAACTCTTCGCAGCGCTAGAGGGCCACGAACAGTCTCGCGCGGCCGAGCGTCGGATCGCCGCTGAGGAGGAGGCGGCCCAGTTGCAGCTCCTCGCCGCTCGCGGCCGCCTGCTGTCGGCCTTCGCGGAGGCTCCGGTCGCCACGGGCGCGTCGGCCCCATGACCGGCCGCTCGGAGTCGCGGCTCACCCGCATGGCGGTCGACCGAAAGGTCGCGACCTTGATGCTCACCCTGTCGATCCTGGTCCTGGGACTGGTCGCCTGGTTCCGCATCCCGGTCGAGCTTGTTCCGTCGGGCTTCTCGCCCCCCTTCCTCTATGTGGAGGTGCCGACGCTCCGCTCGGCGCCGCGAGACATCGAGCAGCGTGTCGCCGAGCCCTTCGAGGCGGCGCTGCGGCTGGTGAAGGGGGTCGAGCGGGTGGAGACGCGCATCGGCTCCAACTCTGCAGGCTTTCTCGTGGCGTTGGCCAACCGGACCAACATGGATGTGGCCTACAACGAGGTGCGGGAGCAGCTCGACCGGGCCCGCGTTGGTATGGGCGACGAGGTGCTCACCTACTTCGTCTGGAAGTACAACCCGAGCGACGACCCTGTGGTCTGGCTCGGGATCTCGACGGAGAAGGAGGGCGACCAGCTGGCCGGTCGTGTGCAGACGAGCATCGTCCCGCAGCTCGAACGGGTGGAGGGCGTCTCGCGCGTCGAGCTGATCGGCGCGCCCGACAATGCGGTGGAGGTCGACTTCGACCTCGCGCGGATGGCTGCGCGGGGGCTTACGACGACAGAGGCGGTGGAGTCGCTTCGGAGGGCCGGCTTCCTGCTCTCTGCGGGCGCGATCGAGACCCGTTCCGGCCGTCAGCCGGTGCGCGTGCTCGCGGAGCTGCAGTCGCCGGCAGACCTCGCCGTGCTGCCCGTCGGCCGCTCCGTGAAGCTCGGTGAGGTTGCCACGGTGAAGATGGTCGATCGGGCCGAGCGGATGATCCACCGGGTCAATGGCCAGGAGGCCATCTTCGTGGCGGTGTTCAAGGAGTCTGCGGCGAACGCAGTCGAGGTCTCGACTTCGACGAAGCGGGCGCTGGCGGAGGTGATCGCCCGCGAGCCGCGACTGGCGGCGCTCGAGCAGCATGTGCTCTTTGACCAGGGCTCCATGATCGAGACCTCCATCGGAGACCTCTATGGCAGCGCGCTCGAGGGGGCGGCACTCGCGGTCCTCATCCTCTGGCTCTTTCTCCGTCGTGCGGTCACCACGGTGGTCATTGCGCTGACCATCCCCGCCAGCCTGCTCATCGCCGTCACGGTGATGTACTTCTCGGGCTATTCGCTCAACATCCTCTCTTTGACAGGGCTGATCCTGGCGGTGGGCATGGTGGTCGACAACGCCATCGTCGTGAGCGAGCAGATCGAGCGCCGCATCTCCGCAGGCCTTCCGCGTCGTGATGCCGTGATCGGCGGCGCGAGCGAGGTGGGCTTGGCGATCACCGTCTCGACCGCGACCCATGTGATG
>JBIIFW010000191.1:0-5129 GCA_044236985.1 Bradymonadia bacterium
ACCCACCATGCGGTGGGCCTCCTTGTGCTCGCTCGGCACGAAGGCCAGGAGCAGCGCGCCGGCCAGCGGCGAAAGGACGATGAGGGTGAGCCAGGGCATGGAGGCACTCATGGGGTCACTCCGCCGCGTGCGATCAGGAAGAGCACAATCGCCAAGCCAATGAAGGCGATGGTCAGATAGCGCTGCAGGTTGCCGTTCTGGAGCCGGCCGATGAGCTGGCCCGAGAAGGTGGAGAGCCAGCCGGCGCCGCCGACCGCGACGGTGTCGATGACGAGGTTGTCGACGAAGAGGTCATAGACCCGCGACTTGATGCGCATCGCCTTGCCGAAGGTGAACTCGTAGAGCTCGTCGATGTAGTACTTGTTCAGCACCAGCGCGTGGAGGCGGGGCCAAGAGGCCGCCAGCTTCGCGGGGGTCTCGCCGCCGCGACCCCAGAGCACGAAGGCCAGCCCCATACCCGAGAGGCCCGCGACCGTGCCCGCGCCGACGCAGCCCCAGATGGCGCCCGAATCGTGGCTGTAGACGCTCCGCACGAGCGCCTCGGTGGGGGCGATGACCGGCGCGATGAAGTGATGGAAGAGATTCGGCAGGCCGGTGAAGTGGGGAAGCCCCGCAAAGCCGGCCACCAGGCTCAAGATTGCCAGCACCCAGAGCGGCCCCGTCATGACGGCAGGCGACTCGTGGAGGTGCGACTTCGCCTCGTCGGTGAGCCGCTGCTCGCCCGCGAAGACCAAGAAGTAGAGGCGGAACATGTAGAGCGCCGTCAGGAAGGCGGCGAAGAGTGCCAGCGGGAAGAGAACGGACGACAGCGCCGGACCGCCGAGCACCTGCTGGTTGTTCATGATGCTCCAGAGGATCTCATCCTTGGAGAAGAAGCCGGCGGTGAGCGGGAAGCCGGCGATCGCCAGGCAGCCGATGAGGAAGGTCTTGCTCGTGGAGGGCAGCACCTTGCCGAGTCCGCCCATGCGGCGGATGTCTTGCTCGCCGGAAAGGGCGTGGATGACCGAGCCCGAGCCGAGGAAGAGCAGCGCCTTGAAGAAGGCGTGGGTGACGAGGTGGAACATGGCCGCGGCGGGCGCGGCCACACCGGCCGCCAAGAACATGAAGCCGAGCTGCGAGATGGTCGAGTAGGCCAGCACCTTCTTGATGTCGTTCTGCATGAGGCCGATCGTGCCGGCCATGATCGCCGTCGCGAGGCCAATCACGGCGACCACCGCGAGCGTCACCGGGGTGAGCACGAAGAGGAAGTTGAGCCGCACCATGAGGTAGATACCGGCGGTGACCATGGTCGCCGCGTGGATGAGCGCCGAGACGGGCGTCGGGCCGGCCATGGCGTCGGGGAGCCAGACATAGAGCGGGATCTGCGCCGACTTGCCGGTGCAGCCGATGAAGAGGAGCATGGTCGAGGTGGTGAGCAGCGTGCCGGCCGCCGTGATCTGTGCAGGCGACAGGTGCGACACCCAGTCGCGCAGCTCGCCGACGTGCACCGTGCCCGCCAGCCCGAAGAGCAGAAAGACGCCGAGCATCAGCGCCAGATCGCCCACCCGGTTGGCGATGAAGGCCTTGTTGGCCGCATCCACCTTCTCGGCATCTTTGTACCAGAAGCCGATGAGCAGCCACGAGACCAGGCCCACGCCCTCCCAGCCCAAGAAGAGCAGGATGAGGTTGTCGGCCAGCACGAGGCTGAGCATCGCCGCGACGAAGAGGTTGAGGTAGGCGAAGTACTTCGCGAACCCCTCGTCGTCGTGCATGTAGCCGACCGAGTAGAGATGAATGAGGAAGCCGACGCCCGTGATGACAAGCGCCATCACCGCCGTCACCGCGTCGAAGTGGAGCGCCCAGTTGGCCACGAGCGGGCCTACGTTGAGCCACTCGCCGAGGTCCTGCGTGAGGGCAGTCGCGCCGTAGGCCTCGGCACCGCCAAGCCCGTGGAGCTGAAGTGCTGCGACGAGCGCCAGCACAAAGGAGGCCGCGATGGGCAGCAGCCCGATGGCCGCCGAGAGCGGCTTGGGGAGAAAGCGGCCGACGGCTCCGTTGAGCGCCGCGCCAGCCAGGGGCAGGAGCAGGAGCGGAGCGAGCAGTCCGGTTGCGACGGTGTTCATGAGGATGCTCCCGTGCGCCTAGTTCTTGAAGACATTGAGGTCATCCACGAGCAGCGACTTCTTGTGCCGGAAGATGTTGACCATGATCGCCAGGCCAATGCCCGCCTCGGCCGCCGCGACTGCCATGACGGTGAAGGCAAACATCTGGCCGTCGGCCACCAGGTGGAAGCGCGAGAAGGCGATGAGCGCCAGGTTGGCCGCGTTCAGCATGATCTCCACACACATGAAGAGCACGATGACATTGCGACGCGTGACCAGCCCCACCGCACCGATGGTGAAGAGGGCTGCGCTGAGCAGCAGGTAGTGTTCGAGGGTAAGCGACATCAGAGCCTCCGCTTCGCCACGACGACCGCGCTCACGATGCCGATGAGCAGCAGGAGCGAGACCAGCTCAAAGGGCAGCAGGTGGGTGGTCATCAGCGACCGGCCAATCTGTTCCGCGGTGCCGAACGAGAGAGGGACGTCGGCTGGGAAGTTGGCGGTCGCGTTGCGGTAGCTCATGAAGCCAGCGCCAATCGAGACCGAGACCACCGCCGCTGCAAAGATGCCCAAGAGCGGCGCGATGCTGAACTTGCGGGGGCCGAGCTCCTCGTCGCGCTGGTTGAGCAGCATGAGGACGAAGAGGAAGAGCACCATGATGGCGCCCGCGTAGACCAGGATCTGCACGATGGCCATGAAGTTGGCGTGCAGCAGCACATAGTTGCCGGCCAGGAAGAAGAAGGCCGCCACCAGCGAAACCGCGCTGTTGATGGGATTGCGGCTTAGCACAACGCCCGCGCAGCCGGCGATCGCACCAAGCGCAAAGAGATAGAAGAGGACTTGTTCCACGTTCATGCGGGCAGACCTCTCACCAGGCGGGGTAGGTGCATCGCCCCTGCTCAACATGGGCGATGAACTCGTCGGGGAACTGACGGAGATAGGCGCCGATCGACATGCCCACCGCGTCGCCGAAGGGGCAGATCGTGTTGCCGCGGATGTTGTTCACGATGTCGAGCAGCTGGTCGACCTCGGCACGCTTGGCGCCGCCGGCCTCGATGCGGTCGAGGATCTTGGAGACCCAGCCCGTGCCTTCGCGGCAGGGCGTGCACTGGCCGCAAGACTCGTGGTGGTAGAAGCGGGCGATGCGGGCCGCGATGCGGACCACGCAGACGGTGTCGTCCATGACGATGACGCCGCTCGTGCCGGCCATCGTGTCGAAAGGCTTCTCTTTGAGCGCGTCGAAGTCGTGCTTCACGTCGAGCTGATCGGCCCTGAGCACAGGGCAGGAGGTGCCGCCGGGGATGACACCGCGGATGGTTCGGCCGTCGAGCGGGCCGCCGCCGTACAGGTCGCTGAAGACGACGTCGCGGAGCGAGATGCCGTTGGGGACCTCGTAGGTGCCCGGACGCTTCACCTTGCCCGAGATCTGCACGATCTTGGGGCCGCCATTCTTTTCGGAGCCCTGCGCGGCCCACCACTCCGCGCCACGCTCGATGACGAGCGGCACACAGGCGATGCTCTCCACGTTGTTCACCACAGTGGGGCATCCGAAGACGCCGACAACAGCGGGGAACGGGGGCTTGAGGCGGGGCTGACCGGTCTTGCCCTCGAGCGACTCGATGAGCGCCGTCTCTTCGCCGCAGATGTAGGCGCCCGCGCCGCGATGCACGTAGATGTCGAAGTCGAGGCCGCTGCCCTGGATGTTCTTACCGAGCAGGCCGGTCGCATAGAGCTCGGCGATCGCCGCCTCCATGCGCTGCGCCGCAAGCACCAGCTCGCCGCGCACGTAGATGTAGGCTGCCTTGAGGCCGAGCGTGAAGCCGGCGATGATGCAGCCCTCCATGAGGCGATGGGGGTCGCGCTCCATGATGAAGCGGTCCTTGAAGGTACCCGGCTCGCCCTCGTCGGCATTCACCACGAGGTACTTGGGCACATCGGTCCCCTTGGGCAGGAAGGACCACTTGGCGCCCACAGGGAAGCCAGCGCCGCCGCGACCGCGAAGGTTCGACTTGATGAGCTCCGGCACCACTGCGCCGCGCTCCATGCCGAAGACCTTCTTCAGGCTCTTGAAGCCACCCTGCTGCTGGTAGACCGACAGCGTGTAGGCCTTCTCCACATGCCAGTTGGCGGTGATGACGCGTTCCATGATGATATCGGGGCGTGGAGGGTTCAGCGAAGGGTGGCGAGCAGCGCGTCGATGCGCTCGGGCGTGAGGTTCTCGTGGAACTCACCGTTTACCTGCAGCAGCGGCGCATAACCGCAGCCTGCGAGGCACTCGGCTTCGAGCAGCGTCACCCGGCCGTCGGCCGTCGTTTCGCCCACGCCGATGCCCAGCTTTTCCGAGATGTGACGGACCACAGCGAAGCCGCCCATCATGCAGCAAGGTACGCTGGTGCAGACCTCGATCTTATGGCGACCCGCCGGCTTCTTGTCGAACATGGTGTAGAAGGAGGCGACCTGAAGCACCTTGCCTTCCGGCAGCTCGAGCCGCTGCGCCACATAGGCCATCACACCGGGCGAGAGCCAGCCGAACTGGGCCTGCGCCATGTGGAGCACGGGGATGAGCGCGGCCCGCTTGTAGGGGTAGCGCTGAATAAGCGTGGCGAGCTCCTTCTCGTTTTCAGGCGAGAAGAGGATCGGGCCGTCGATGTCGGTTGCGTTCGGGTTGAACATGGGCCGATGGAGGGGCTGAGGTTCGGCGCGGAGGGCAGAGGCCTACTTCCGCTTTGCCTTGGATGCAGGAGCGGGCGCGGAGGTCTTCTCGGACTTCGCGGGGGCCTTCGCAACCTTCGCGGGGGTCGATGCCTTCGCGGGGGCCGATGCCTTTGCGGGGGCCGATGCCTTTGCGGGAGCCGAGGCGGCCTTGGCAGGGGCAGCAGGTGCCTTTGCGGGAGCCGAGGCGGCCTTGGCAGGGGCAGCAGGTGCCTTCGCGGGGGCAGATGCCTTCGCGGGGGCCGATGCCTTCGCGGGGGCCGATGCCTTTGCGGGGGTCGATGCTTTTGCGGGCGCCGATGCTTTTGCGGGCGCCGATGCCTTTGCGGGCGCCGAT
>JBIIFW010000192.1:0-5127 GCA_044236985.1 Bradymonadia bacterium
CGCTCCTGCCGCTCCCGCTCACCGTCGAGGAGGGCACGCCCGTCACGGTCAGCGCTGATGTCACCGACCCCTCGGGTGTCGGCGAGGTCACCCTCTTCTTCCGCACCGCCGGCGCCTCCGCCTGGTTCTCACAGCGGCTGAGCCTCGCGGCCGGCAGCTACGAGGCGGTGCTGCCCGGCTCGGTCGTCTTGGTCCCCGGCCTGGAGCTCTACCTCGAGGCGACCGACAGCATCGGCAACCTCACCGAGGAGCCGACAGGCGGCGCGACCGACCCCCTCCTTGTCGAGGTCACCCCCGCGGCACCGGACGACGCCACTGCGCCGACCATCCTCCACAGCCCCGCATCGAGCGCCACCTACAACCGGGCGCTCAGCCTCTCGGCCATCGTCTCGGACGCCTCGGGCGTGCGCTCGGTCACCGTCTGGTACCGTGACCTCAACGCGCTTGACTGGTCCTTCGCAGACCTGACCGACCGCGGTGGCAACCGCTGGTCGGGCGAGGTGCCCGCCGAGGCCCTCACCACCTCGCAGCTCACCTACTTCATCGAGGCCTTCGACCTCTCCGGCGCAAGCAACCGGGCCGTCGATCCCGCCGGCGCGCCGACCGAGCTCTACACCCTCGAGGTGGTGGGCCTGCCGGGCGACGATGTAACCGATACGGGCACCGATGCAGGCGAAGACACCACCGCCGACACGACAGAAGACACCACCGCCGACACGGACCCCGACACGTCGGAGGACACCACGGCTGACGGCAGCGGCACCCCCGTCGCCGACACCTCCGCCGATACCGAGAACGACACTGCTGCCGACACCGAGGAAGACACCCGGGACGAGACCCGCCCCCGGGCCACCGAGAGCGGCTGTTCAGCCGCAGGGCCCCGCTCGAACCTCAGCAGCATCCTCTTCGTCCTCGCCGGCGTGCTCCTCTTTGCCGTCCGCGCCTACCGCAGCATCCGCGCCAGGCGCGCCACCAACCGCCTCTCCAAGCTCGCCGACAAGCCCCGCTGACGGATCGAAGCGGCCCAAAAACAGCCGGTTCCGCAGCGATCGGGGCGGCGGCGAATCTTGACCCCATGCCCCTCCGCTGTTAGACGGCCCCTCCCTTCGTTGGCCTTCTGCCTCTGAGGGGCTCGGCTACCCCATGGTCGGCTCACGGAGCCGATGCCCGAACACAAGAGAGCAAGCCATGTCCGCACCCGCCAATACCAAGCGTTCCACCTCCTCGCGTCGCAAGAAGAGCTGCCCCTTCCTTGCCGACCCCGCGCTGAAGATCGACTACAAGGATGTCTCGCTCCTCAAGCGTTTCCTCTCGCCCCGCGGCAAGATCCTCCCCAGCCGCATCACGGGCGTCTCGGCCAAGTACCAGCGCGCCCTCTCGCTCGCCATCAAGCGGGCCCGTCAGCTTGCGCTCCTTCCCTACGTCGCGCAGGGCTAAACAGCTCCTCCTTCTCGGGGTTGCGCTGCTCCTCGGAGCCTGCGCGCCTCGGGTTTCGCAGCCTCCTGACAGCTCCTCCGAGCAAGGTCCGGAGGCTTCGGTCGTTTTGCGGCCTCAGCACCTCAGCCTCCAGCGCCCCTTCGGCACCTCCGGCTGCGGCGACAGCCTCCTCCGATTCGACCTGCAGCCCAGCGACGGCTCGCTCCTCGGCCTCCACGAGGCCGTCGGAAACGCCCTCACCGCTGCCGGCTATCTCGTCTACGATCCCAAGCCCCTCTGGGTCGAGGCCTCCACCTTCCACGCCGTCGCCATGCACCTCGTGGCCGCTGCGCAGGAAGGGCCGCTCCCCTACCGCCACCTCGTCGTCGAGAGCGCCGCACCTTGGGAGGCCCAGACCGAGCAGGACTTCCTCCGCGACTTCTTCTGGCTCCCGCTCCACGACAGCAGCCTCGAGGCGCCACCCTGCTTCTCCTTCGCTGGCGCCACGCCACCCGCCTCGGTCCGCTACCTTCTCGGCAACGGCTGGTGGGGCGAGCTCGAGGCTGCCCTCATCAGCGACCTCGCTGCGGGCGGGCCAGACGGCCCCTCCGCCGATGAGATCCGGCGCTCGCTACATACCCGCCTCCGCGAGCTCTCGCTCGACCCGGCCAGCGCCGCCGAGACCTACGACGCAATCCTCATGGGGTTGCCCCGCGCGACGGGCGCCACCTACCAGCCCGCCGCAACCCTCACGGCGCTTGGCCTCCTCCTCGGAGACGCCCTCAACGCCCGCGTTGGCAGCCTCGACTGGCGCACCGCCGACCCATCCGAGGGCCGCGTCCTCGTCCTCAACGACACAAAGTGCCACGGATTTTTGCGGCCCGTCGACTTCACGGTAGAGGCCTATGCAGTGGCGCCAAAGCCGGTCGCCGCCCGATACCTCTCGTGGGCCGAGGAGCGAGTCAGCGCGTGCCGCCAGCAACCAAACCATCGCGCCCCAAGCCCTCCGCCTCCGCGCGAAAGCCCGCGGGCAAAAGAGGCAGGTCCGTAGCGCCCAAGAGGGGGCTCTTCCGGCGCCTCTGGTCGGGCACGCAGAGCGCTGTCGGCGGCTACTTCGATGAGTCCCGCAACGGCTGGAACATGGTGGCGCTCGTTGCCCCGCTCTTCGTCGTCTACCAGGTCGGCGTGCTCTTCACGAACGGCTGGCGCAACGGCGCAGACTTCGTCACCCCCAACCTCATCCGCCTGCTCAACAACGATGCGGTCTGGTACTTCGGCGTCAACGCGGCGGTCTTCGCGGTCTGCGCTGCCCTCTACTTCATGCGCCGCTCCCGCAACGATCTCGCCGCTCCGACGCCCTGGCTGATGTTCTTCGAAAGCCTGACCTACGCCATCTCCATGGGCATGGTCGCCACCAAGGCGCTCCGGTACCTCAACATCCCCGAAGACAGCGCGCTCGCAGGCGCAGCCGGCGGAGAGGTGAAAACCGTCACCGATGCCATTGTGATGTCGGTCGGCGCCGGCGCCTACGAGGAGCTCCTCTTCCGCGTCATCCTCCTCGGCGGGATGGTCTGGATGCTGCGAAACCGCCACCCGCTGCTCAAGTATGGGCTGCCCATTGTCGTCAGCGCGCTCCTCTTTTCGGCGGCCCACCTCGTGCCCATCGGCATTGAGCCCTGGAGCGACTTCCGCTTCGGCTACCGGCTAATCCTCGGGCTCATCCTCGGCCTGCTCTTCGTGAGCCGCGGCTTCGCGATTGCCGTCTATACCCACACCCTCTACGATATCATCGTGCTCGTCCCCCGGCTCCTGCTGGGCATCTAGGAGTCGCCGTGCTTAACCTCTATCTCACACTCGACGAATGGATCTTCTTTGCCGCGCAGGTCATCACGATCTTTGGCATCGGCGTCTGGCCCGACCTCTCGACCCGCATCGCTAAGGCCATCCAAGGCGACGCGCCGAAGGGTTAATCGGCAGGCGCCGTCCGGTCGCGTAGCGTCGCAAAGAAGGCGGCCGCTTCGCGCAGGATCGGGTGCAGGTCGCCGGCAAACCGGATCCGGTCGAGATCGCCCCGCGAGGCAAACATCAGCGCCCGGATCGACAGACCCGTGGGCGCGTAGGGGTTCTGGGCAACCGCGCTCCGAACCTCCCCCTTCCGGTTCCAGCGAGAGACCGCCATCACAGCCGACAGCCGTTCCGCCTGGTTGGGGCGTGTAGACACCAGCGTCACCACCTGCCGCTCGGTGAGCCGCGGGTTAGCGGCCAGCCGCGCGATGACCATCGGATCGGGGTCGTCGAGGAGCCGCTCGAGCAGCGCAGCGTTCCAGCCGGCCGCCTCTGCGCGCCGCTGCCCGAGCGACTTGGAGCGGTCGCCCCCTCCCTTGGCACGGAGCAGATCGATGGTCCGGTAGGGTGGCGGGTCGAGCAGGAACCAGCCGAGCGCGTCGCAGCCGCTCCTGCGCGCCTCGAGCTGCACCGCCTCCAGGGCGAGCGCCACCTTCCCCTCGGGCTGCAACAGCGTCTCGAAGAGGGCAAAAAGCACCTCAGCAGCCTCAAAGTCGCCGCTCAGCGCCGGCCCGAAGAGGGCCTCGAGGTGGGCTGCCGCTGTCGCCGCGTCCACCGTCAACAGGTGCCGCTCCATCTGCCGACGCCGCAGCCCTACGTCGCCCACGCTGAGCACCCGCCGGATCAGCGTCGCGAGCTGATACTGGTCGTCGTCCGGACGGGGTGGTTGCGTCACAGCCCCGACCCTTCTGGCCCCGACCCCTCCGGCGCCGCCGCCGACCGCCAGCAGGCCTCCGGCACGAGCTGCTCGGCATCGAGGATGGTCGCCTTGATGGTCGCGTCGGTCAGGTTCCCGCCCTTGGGCACAATGGCCACCGCCGAGAAGGGGGTGCGCTGCCCAGGCTCGACCCTGAGCCCTGCAGCACGCCGCTCGAGCTGGTCGTAGGTCTTGGCCAGCGAGGCGCCATCTCGGATGGCCTCCAGCCCGGGCTGCTCTAGCAGCGCGCCAGCCGGGATGAGCCGGTCGATGAAGACCTCGTCGCGGAGCGAGGTCGCCGTCACCCGCACGTAGATGCGCCGAAAGGTGGTCTCCGCGCTCCGATTGACCACAAAGCCCTCCACCACGACCAGCTCGGTACCGGCCGCGGTGGGATAGAGGGACTGCTTCACCTCGGTCACCTCAAGCGCAGCAAGCGCTCCGGTCGGTGCCACAATCTCCGGCTTGCCCCGCAACGAGGGGGGCTGGGCTACCTGCTCCACCACAACCATGGCCCGGTCGAGACGGCGCAGGTCGAGCAGGCCGTCGTGCTGATAGGCAACCCAGAGGAGCCAGCCACCGATGAGACAGACCAGCATCGCCAGCGCCGTGAGTGCCACCGTCACGGGTGGGAGTGAGGCCTCGGCGATGGCCGCCACCCGAAGCGCCCCGTCACGCTCGGGATCGGATGAGGAGGCCTCCTCGGCATCATCGGGCGCCAGCGTCTCATGATGGGAGTCGGTCCGTGCCGCCTCGGAGAAGGGGGTGGCAGCGCTCGGTTGCGCGGGGGCCTGCGGAGTCACGGGCCGGTCCCACCCGAAGGCGACCGCAGCGTCGGCGCGGAGCGGCGTTGTCGAGGCAACGGGACCTGGCGGCGCAACCGGGCTCGGCGCGGGGGGGAAGGCTCTCAGGCTGGTGCTGCTCCGCCGCTCCTGCCCGCTCTCCTGCAG
>JBIIFW010000193.1:0-5121 GCA_044236985.1 Bradymonadia bacterium
CGGCTGCGCGACCGCGGCCTCGGGGACCGATTGCGTCCAGTTCGGTCTTCCCGGCACCTGCCGGAGCACCGGTTTCGTCGGTGGCAGTTACTGCGACACCGATCCCTGCCTCGGCAGGCTCGCCGGTGCGGGCTGCTCGAGCTACATGGGCATGACGGGAGCCTGCCGCTTCAGCAGCGGCGCGCTGCTCTGCATCGAGGTCTCGGCCTGCGGCGGCAGCGTGGCAGGCGACTCCTGCCTTCAAAACGGAATCCTCGGTCGTTGCGCTACCGTCGCGGGCGGCCTCTCCTGCGAGCCCCCCCAGAGCTGCGAGTCGCTCGCCATCGGCTCCGCCTGCGAGGAGTATGGCGACGCCGGCAGCTGCGTGGACGGCGGCGGCTTCGTCTACTGCGACACCAACAGCTGCCTCGGCACGCCACTCGGCACGGCCTGCACCCGGTTCGGTCAGCTCGGCGCCTGTGCCGACGGCTTCTGCACCGCGGGACTGGAATGTGCCGGCGCCGCAGATGGCGACAGCTGCCTCGGCCAGTTCGGGCTCGCCGGCACCTGCACCGATTCCACCGAAGGGGCGCTCACCTGTCAGGTCTACAGCTCCTGCGGCGGCCGTGCCTCGGAGGCCTGCACCGACATGCTCCGCGACGTCCTGGGCGTCTGCACCCTCAACGCTGCAGACGAGGTCTTCTGCGACCTGCAAAACGCCTGCGATGGTGCTGCGAGCGGAACCAGCTGCGCCACCGCAACCGGTGAGGCAGGGCGGTGCGCAACGGGCGATGCGGGACTTGGCGTCTGCGTCGCTGCTAACCCCTGCCTCGGCCAGTTCGTGGGCGCCTCCTGCACCTCTGCCATCGGCAATCCTGGGACCTGCGGGCTCGGCTTCGCCGGCCTCGTCTGCATCGAGACAGAGCTGCCCTGCCGCGGTAGCGCAGCAGGCGATAGCTGCCTCACCGACGTCGGTGGTTCGGGGCGTTGCAGCGACATCGGCGCTGGCGCGCTCGTCTGTCTGCCCGCTCTACCGTGCGAGGGTGGGGTAGCGGGCGAAGGTTGCATCACAATCGGCGGGCAGCCCGGCGTCTGCGAGTCGGCCGGCGACGGCACGCTCACCTGTGCGCCTGCGGGCGGCTGCACGACCACCTCCGCCGGCGCCCCCTGTCTGACCGAGAGCGGCGCGAACGGCACCTGCGTGGCCGGCGCAGGCGACCGTCAGACCTGGTGCCTGGTACCCTCGACGACACCCGACATCACGGCCATCACCACCGACGGCTGCGGCGGCGTCTACGTCGCAGATCTGGCGACCGGTGCCATCTGGCGCTCCATCGATGGCCCCTTCGAGCCCCTCTCCCCCGCGCCCACGGGCCGCGTCACAGGGCTCGCCTGGGCAAACGGCTCGGTGGGCTGGAACCCCAGCAAACTCTACCTCGCCTCCGAAGGCGGACGGCTGCTCTCCGCACTCGAGCCAGGCGCAGGTCCGCGCCAACCCATCCTGCCCGAGCGAACCGACACGCTTCCGAGCGGCCCCGAGCGGGCCTTCCTCGTCAACTGTCGCAACCTGCCGTCGTCGCCCATCGCCAGCTACGAACTGCCCAACCAAGTCGGCTACCACGGCCTGGCCTTCGACGAGTTCGGCTACATGATCGGCTCCTCCGGCAGCGCGCTGGTGGCCGTCAACCGCGCCGGCCAGGTGCAGGCCTACGCACCGGGCCTTGGCGGCGTGCAGGGCATGGACTGGCTCCCCGACGGCACCATGGTGGTCAACTCCTCCGAGGGTGTCGTCTCCATCGCGCCCAGCGGTGCGCGGCGGACGCTCGCCAGCATCTACGGGTATGGCATCACGGTCGGACCCGACGGGCTGATCTATTCCGCCGACAACGACGCCGTCTACCGCATCGACCCGGAGACCGGCGAGACCGAGACCTACCTCTCGCCCGCCACCTTCGGGCAGAGCTGGGGGCCGCGGAATGTGGAGTTCGATAGCAACTTCGAGGTCATGTATATCGGCTCGTTCGGCGACTGGGTCTACGCGCTCACCATCGACGAGACGGTCAAGCCGGTCGGCGCGCCTCGCCAGTTTGCCAAGGTTCGCGACAACATCCGCTGGCAGGACGGCCTGGGTGCCGACGCCTGTGGCAACCTCTTTGTACCCAACTACGACAGCGGCGCCCTCTTTCGGCTCCGTCCCGACGGCCAGACAGAGACCTTCGTTACGCTCGGCTTCCCCGCCTACGGCCATGCTGTGGAGTGGGGCAACGGCATCGGTGGCTGGTCGGAGACCTCGCTCTTCCTGCCCCAGCCCTACGACGGCAACACGGTGCTCGAACTCGAGGTCGGCGTGCCGGGCCGAGAGGCGCTCTACCGCTAGCATCGGCTCAGCCATCGTTCTCAGCGGCCGAGCCGATTTCTGTGGCAGAAGTTTGACGATACCGTGACGATGCTGCAGATTGTCGACTGTATTGTCTGGCCTGCGCCTGCGGGCGCCGGATGAAACCCGACCGTCGGCGGGCCAAGTTCCATGTATGCATCCCAGTTCGAGCGCTACGAGCTCAAGTATCTGCTGAACGAGCAGCAGGCCGGCGTGATCCGTCGTGCGCTGCTGCCTTGGTGCGCCGTCGACCCCCACAACGCCGACGGCGAGAGCGGTGGCTACCCCATCTTCAGCCTCTACCTCGACACCCCAGACATGCGCTTTCACGAGGCCAAGCTGCGCGACGACCCCGAGCGGTTCAAGCTCCGGGTGCGCTCCTACGCGGGCGGCAAGGTGGCCAACCTCGAGATCAAGCGGAAGCACAAAGAGGTCATCCTCAAGAGCCGCGTCGCGGTAGCCGCGGCCGACCTGGAGGAGGCTGTCTATGGCGGCGCTCGGCCCATCTACGACGAGCCCGACCAGTGGCAGACGCTCGAGGGGTTCGGCAGGCTCATGTATGAGACTGGCGCCCGCCCCCAGAACATCGTCCGCTACGAGCGCGAGGCCTTCGTGAGCGAGGTGGACGACTATGCGCGGGTCACCTTCGACCGCCGGATCTGCGTGCAGCCGGCCGATGGCTGGTGCATGCAGGGCTACGCCAACGAGTGGACCATGGTGGACGGCGCCTGGCACGACAACGGCCTCGACTCGCCCGTGGTGCTCGAGGTGAAGTGCGAATGGCGGATGCCGAACTGGCTCCAGGTCCTTCTAAGGCGCTACGAATTGGATGTTTGTGGCTTCTCGAAGTACTCGACCGGCGTCGAGATCATGCGGCGTCAGGCGCTCGGCCTCGACCAGCCGGCGAACCGCGAGGAGCTGTACGACGGCGATGGATAGTCTCTCCTCTTGGTTCTCCAGCTTCGGCGGTGTCACGGGTGGCCCGCCGCAGGTCGGCGCGGCAGTTACAGCCATGCTCGCCGCCTTCCTCTTCTCGCAGGTGCTCGCCTGGTGTTACGAGCGCACCTACCGCGGCGTCTCCTACTCGGTCGGCTTCAACCACACCCTCATCCTCGGCTCGGTCGCGGCTTCGCTGCTGGTCATCTCCATGCAGCGCTCGCTCATCGCCGGCATCGGTCTGCTTGCGGCCGTCTCCATCATCCGATTCCGCAGCACGCTCAAGTCGCCGCGCGACCTCGTATTCATGATGGGGGCCCTCACCTTCGGCATCGCCTCGGGCATTGGTGCCACCGCCGAGGCCGCCGCCGGCTGCCTGCTGTTTTGCCTCATCGCCTTCTATCTCAACGCCTCCCCCTTCGGCTCCCATGCCCGGTTCGACGGCGTTCTCCGCTTCCGCACCCCCGTGGCGACCCAGGTGGAGGGCCGCGTGGAGCCCATCCTCGACCGCTGCTGCCGCCGCCACCTGCTGCTCAGCGTTGCCGAGGTGGCGCAGGGCTCCTTCGTGGAGCATGCCTACCAGATCAAGTTCCGAACCATGGGCGACCGCGAGGCGCTCATCACCTCGCTCCGCGAAGAGCTCGACGTGCGCGATGTGCGCATGCTGATGCAAGACGCGGCGCTGGAGGTCTGAGATGGGTCGCACGCTCGAACGGATCTCCGACGGCATCTTCGACCGCCTCAACATCACGCCGCTCGGCCTGTTGGTGGTCGGCGGGACCGGCGCTCTTGTGGTCCTGCTCCACGGCGTGGGCAGCGTCTCCATCGAGGCGCCCGCCGTCGCGCAGGCTCCCTCGTTTGCCTATGCAGCGCCGCTGGCGAGCGTGGTCGCAGAGGTGAAGGTTGCGCCAGGCCAGCAGGTGGCCAAGGGCGATCTGCTGCTGGTGCTCTCCGACGCGACAGTGAAGCGGGAGCTGGCCACCGTGGATGCCGAGATCGAGCGTGTGCAGCGGGAGCTGAACTTTGAGTGGGAGAGCCTCAAGATCTCGACCTCCGCCGATTCGTTTCGGGCGAAGGCCGCGCTGCTCGATGCCCGCCGCGAGGCGGAGCTGGCCGAGGCGGAGCGGTCTGCGATGGCGAAGGTGGCGGCCTCTTCGGGCCAGCTCAAGGCCGAGGCGGAGAAGCGGGCAGAGGAGCGGCTGGTGGACCAGCGAGAGGCCGCAGAGGCGGGCGACAGCGCCGTGCGCGACACGGCCACGCTCTCGCAGGCAGAACGCCGCGCCGCCATCGCAAAGGCCTACGTGGAGGCCTACAACAAGCTCGGTCAGTCCGAAGGGTCGGGCAGCATGGCCTCGCAGTTTAACGCACGGGTGAAGGCCGAACTCGCCGCACTCACCCTCCAGCGGGACCAGCTGACCGCCGACCTCGCCACGCTCTCCATCCGGGCCCGTGAGGCCGGCTTTGTGTCGACCGTCGCTGCGGCGGGGCAGGGCGTTGTGGTGGGCGAGCCGGTTGCACAGCTCTCGGGGCTGAGCGCAGGTGAGGTGGTCGCCTATCTGCCCGCCGACACAGCGCCGGGCCAGATTGAGGCGGGTGCGCAGGTCTCGCTGACCGGCCCCGGCTGGAGCTGCGCGGAGCCCGCAGTGGTGGTTTCGACGGGCCCCGAGGTGGTGGAGGCGCCGGGTCAGGTGTCGGCCATCCGCCGCATGCCGGTCTTCGGTCGGCCGGTCCATCTCAAGGTTCCCGCCAGCTGCAGGCTGGCCGCGGGTCAGGTGCTGACGGCCCGGTTCGCGCCCAAGCCATGAGGCGCATCCTGCTTTTCTCGGCTC
>JBIIFW010000194.1:0-5052 GCA_044236985.1 Bradymonadia bacterium
GCGCAGGGCCGCTTCGTCCACGACTTCGCTGCAGGCGAGGCCGGACTCTACCGCCTCGTCGCCTCCACCAAGGGCGACGGTGCCGAGCTACTCACAGACACCAAGCTCCTCCTCGCACTGCCCTCGCAGCTCGAGTGGGCCGACCTCGAGCCCCGCCCCGACCTCCTCCAGGCGCTCGCCGAGGCCGGCGGCGGAACATTCTTGGAGGCCGACGACCTCTCCTTCTCCAAGCTCGCCTTTGCAGAGCCAAAAATGGAACAGGTCAACCGCAGGCGCGTCATCGCCCTGTGGAACCAATCGTGGGTTCTCGCCCTGCTTGGGCTCCTCTTCGGTACCGAGTGGATTCTGCGACGACGCTGGGGCAGACTGTAGGTCAGATGGAAGAGACGCCACACATCGCGCCGGATGAAACCGACGAGCCCGTCGAGGCCCCCAAGAAGCGGGGACTCTTCGCGCCGCTGCTCCAGAGCCGGACCCTCCTGCTCTGCGCGCTGCTCTCGGCGCTCATCCACGGCGCCCTCTACTTCGGGCTCAACATCCGCCAGGCGTTCAGCACCGAGGCCGACATCGAGTTCAGCCGCTCCGTCGGCATCGCGCTGCTGCAGCGGGCCGGCGTTGTGCCGCCGCAGGGCGCGGCCTCACCGCCACCACCCAAGCCTGCAGCCCCTGAACCTCCGCAGCCACCGCCGCCAAAGCCCGAGGAGCCGAAGCCTGAGGAGCCGAAGCCCGAAGAGCCCAAACCCGAGCCAAAGCCCGAAGAGCCCAAACCCGAGCCAAAGCCCGAGGAGCCAAAGGAGAAGGCCCCCAAGCCCGAGCCAAAGCCCGAGCCAAAGCCCGAAAAGAGCGAGCCCACCAACCCTGCGCCCCAAACGCCGGTCGCACCGACCAACCCCACCACCGAGACCGCCGCAAACAGCGACGGCAGCGGCTACCCGGAAGGGACCCTCCACCCCGTCGCCACCGACGTCGGCATGTGGGGGCCCGAAGGCGCCATCCTCACCGCCATCCTCCGCATGGACCGCATCCGCGCCAGCCAGCACCAGAAGGAGCTCCGCGCCCTCTTCGGCGCACTCCCGGACTGGCAGGCCCTCGTCGGCTCCGGCGCCTTCGACCCCTTCCGCGACGTCGATGCCCTCCTCATCGCCAGCGCCGACCCCCGCTGGGTCAACCAGACCTTCCTCGCCGCCGTCCACCGCATGCCGCCCGAGGCCGTCGTCCGCACCCTCACCGCCAGCATCCCCGGCGGCGTCACCTGGGAGCAGAAAGAGGGCCGGCTCTTCGGTCGCTTCGTCGCGCCGCGCAGGAACGACCCCCGCCTCTTCCTCATCCCCACAGAGGGCCTCTTCATCTTCACCCGCCCCGAGTTCATGGCGCCGCTGCTCGACGACGCGCCCGACCCGGGCCAGGTCAAGGGCGCCATCGAGCGCTCCGAACAGCCCGAAGGCTCCGGCGACGGCACTCCAACCCTGCCCCGCCTCTCGCCCAAACTCACCCCGCCCCAGCTCGGTGGACCGCCAGGCCCCACCCAGCCCCAGCTCGAGCTCCGCGAAGGCAGCGGCCTTCCGCCCGCAGCCCCAACGCTCCCGCCCGCAGCCGCAGTGCCCGAGCCCCCCATCGGCGACAGCAAGCCCCCCATCCGCGCAGACGGCTGGATCGCAGGCCTTCTCGAGATCGCAGACTTCGGTGGCGCAGGTGCGCTCGGCCCCGCCGTCGACCTCACCTACCGCGGCTTCACCCGCTTCGGCCTCCCCGGACTCGACCGGACCACGCTTCCCCAGTCGGCCCACCTCGTCGTGACCGCCGACCGCGACCCCGTCGTGAACGGCCGGCTCGTCTTTTCCAAACCGATGGAGGCCGACGCCTTCATCGGCGACTGGCGACGCATGATCAAGGCCAACGAGACGGCCCTCTTCCTTTTCGGCCTCTCCGCACCGCTCGAGAAGACCACCTGGCGCCGCGAGAAGAACGAGGCGGTCTTCCGCCTGGTCATCCCCAAGAACCTGCTCGTCAGCCTCTCGCAGACCATACCGGCCCTCGTGGAGTCACGGAAGCAGCCGTAGCGACTGCGCCTCGTCACTCGTCGAGCAGGGCGACATCGGAGCGCTTCACGACCATGAGCCGGCGAGCGGGAGAGGGGCGCCCGCACGGCCAGCTCGTTCACCGAATGGCAGCCATCGGCATTGGGCGCCGAACGCGCTGTCGAGGGCGTGACGCCAGGACGAAAGCCTCAGCCATGACTGCCTTCACTCCGCAGACCCCGACGCGTCAGCGGTCTGGTGGTGCGAAAGGCATGGATAGCGAAGACCCCCAACCGATCGTGGCCGCACCCAAAAACGCGAAACCGCGCCCCAAGGGGCGCGGATGTGGCAGATGCCCTGACGCCGCTCGAGACGCCTAGGGGCAGGTGAATGTCGGTGCTGTTCGGAATCGGGCCAGATAGGCGATCTGACCAGGATCGGTCGCCCCGGCAGTGTCGGACGTGAAGGCACTGACAAAAGACCAACCGTTGACTTCCGTTCCCTGGGTCCAGGTTGTGTTCGGGAACCCGGTCGTTCCGTCATTTCGCTCACAAGAGGTTCGACTAAAGATTCGATCTGTAAAGTGCCCCGGCGCACCGGCCCCAAGGTAATTTGTAGCGAACATACCAAACGCATCCAGCAGCGTGTCTCCTGCAGTGAAAGCGGTACTGGTGGTCGTGGCTGCAACACCGTCATTGTCGACGAAGAGCCCCAACCTATCGTCACCGTTGAATGAGAACACCTGACTCGACGTGCTCACATCGCAGCCACTGCCGAACGTGGGCGAGGAGCTGTTGCAAATTGTCAAAACACCCCCGGCGGCAATCGAGGAGCCTGTACCCGTGCTGGGGAACGCGTAGGCGCTGCTCGTACATGTCGTTGTGTTCGTCCCCCCGTTGGTCTTGTTTGCCTGGCACATTTTTATCTTGCTAGCGTACGGAGTGACCGCACTCGGACCGCAGTTCCAGATCTCCACGCCCTTACGATTGCCAAAGCCCTCGACGTAGTCCGAGATTAGCAGGCAGCTCATCGTGGCCGCGCCCCAACCCGTCGTAGAGCTTGCAGCCGTGATGCCAGCCGTCCCGCCGTAGGTCCAGGTCACACCGCCGTTGCCGGAGTAGCGCCAGCCGTAGGAGATGTTGGTCGAGTAGGGAGGTGCGAGCCAGGAAATCTGGTACTCGTCGTTGTTGTTGACGCCCGAGGCCGCGTTCCAGGTGACCCCGGTCGAGGTCCAGGTCGTCCAACCGCTCGGAGCCGAACTCGCCGCGCCATAGCCAAACTGCGCAACAACATTGCCGCCGCCCGTGAACTGGGAGGTCGTCGTGTTGGTGCCGCCCGCGATGTAGACCTGACCATAGATCGTGGTGGTCTGGCCATTGATGGCGCTCAGCGTGGGCGGGAACTGAAGGTTTCCGTAATCGATGGTGTAGGCCGTGCCCGACGTGTTGAGGTTGTCGCCGGGGGCGTTGATGCCGGTGCCGGTCGTCGAGCCGTCGGTGTCGCAGTAGGTCCAGGTAGCGCCGCCGTCGCCGGAGGCGCGGAACAGGTAGTCGTACCGGCCGGTGGCTGCAGGCGTGGTCCAGTCAATCTGGTACTCGTCGTTGTTGTTGCTGCCCGATCCCGCATTCCAGTTGACACCGGTCGACGTCCAGGTGGCCCAGCTCGAAGGAGCCGACCCATCCAGGCCATATCCAAACTGCATGCGGATGTTGCCCGACTGATGCGCCGGGTTGCCGTTGCCAGTGTACTGCGTGCCCTGGCTGTTCGTCTTTCCGGCGAGGTAGACCTGACCGTAGACCGTGTTCGACGTCGACACGGAGCTGTTGATCGTCGTCGGGAACTGCGTGTTGCAGAAGTCGATGGTCTCGCCGCTGGTCGTGAAGACACCGGCCTTGGTCGGGTCGTAGGTGGTGCTGAAGGCGTTGCCCGTCATGCAGTAGGTCCAAGTCGTCCCGCCGTTCGTGGAGGCACGGAAGGCGTAGTCCGCCAGGCCAGGCGTTGAGGGCACGGCGACGCTTGCGCGATACTGGTCGTTGTTTCCATTCTCGGAGTCGTAGGTTGCATCCACCCAGTTGCTCCATCCGCTGGCGTTGCTGCCCGTCGCGCCCGAACCGTACTGGAACTTGACGTTGCTGCGCGCGTAGGCGCCCGCCGCGTTGGTGGCATTGGCGATGAAGAGCTCACCATAGATGGTCTTCGGACCATCGCCGAGCGTCGCCGTGGTGGTCGCCGACAGGTTGGCGCAGTACCCGATGACGTCGGCTTCGCAGGCGTTGCCATTGGTATGGTAGCCGATGGTGCAGCTGCCCGGCACAAGTGTGCAGGTGCCCCAGGCGCCCGACACGTAGTTCTGGCTGCCCGAGCCATTGGCGATGGCGCAGCTGCGGGTGTCGCTCACGCAGGCACCGAACTCGATGTGGTAGGTCGATGCGCAGGCGGTCGCCGTGCAGGTGTCATAGGACGAACCGTTCCAGGTCTCGGTCGCGACCGTGGCGTTGGCAGCCGAGCAGGAGCGGGTGTCGCTCACGCAGAGGCCGCTCTCCACATGGTAGCCGGACGAGCAGGTGGTCGCCGTGCAGCTGCCGTAGGTGCTGGTACCGCTGTTCCAGGTCTGCGTGCCGGCCGTCGTGTTCGACGGAAGCGGCGAGCAGGCGATGACGTCGGCATCGCAGGCGTTGCCGTTGGCATGGTAGCCGCTGTTGCAGGCCGTCAGCGTGCAGAGGCCGTAGGAGCTGGTGCCGCTGTTCCAGGTCTCGGTCGCCGTGCCGTTGTTGAAGGCGCAGTTCTGCACGTCGTTGGCGCAGATGCCGCCCTCCGCGTGGTAGCCCGTGCCGCAGGTGCAGCTGTTGTTGCAGGAGTCGGCGTTGCTGGCGTTGCCATCGTCGCAGAACTCCGAAGCGTCGAGCGTGCCGTCGGTGCAGAAGTCGGTCTCGCCGGCGGCCGTCTGGCAGCTCGCGTTGCAGACGCTGCAGGAGAGCTCGCCGTAGGCGCACTCCTCGGTCACGGTGTTGCCGTCGTCGCAGGTCTCGCCGCC
>JBIIFW010000195.1:0-5051 GCA_044236985.1 Bradymonadia bacterium
GACGATGGAGGCGCCAGCGCCGGTCTGCCGCAGCGACGGCAGCGCCGCCTTGGTGAGCAGCGCGACCGAGCGCACATTGATGTTCATGACCCGGTCGAAGGAGTCGATGGAGGCGTTCTCGAGCGAGCCGCCCTCGAGGACGCCCGCCGAGTTTACGAGGCCTCGGAGCGGTCCGAGGCGGTCGGTGATGTCGGTGATCAGCGCCGCGACGGCCGCGTCGTCTGTGAGGTCTGCCGCGAAGGGGTGGATGGAGCCTGCCGGGGCCTTGGCAGCGAGCTCGGCGAGGCGGTCCTGCCGGCGGCCTGTGGCAGCGACGGTCCAACCACGCTGCGCGAGGAGGAGGGCGGTGGCCTCTCCGATGCCGCTGGAGGCACCGGAGACGAGGGCGAGGGGGCGGGTGGTCATGAGGCGCTCGTCGTTGGTCGCGGCGCAGGAGGGCGTCGCCGCGGCTCGATCTTGGGCGTGGCGTCGCGCTCCGTCAAGCCTGTCGTCGGCATCGCCGAGATTGGAGGTGAGCACTTGGAAGGAGACGATTTGCAAGGTAGGTGAGCGCCACCAAGCGACTCCTACCCCGGCAGATGGCATGCAGATCGGAAAGCTCGACTTTGCGCGGAACCGCGCGGCAGTGATGAAGGAGATGGGGCCCAACGCAGGGCTGCTGGTGTTCGGCGCGCGCGAGAAGATTCGAAGCCGCGATACGCACTACAACTACCGCTTCTCGTCGGACCTCTACTACCTCTCGGGGCTCACGGAGCCCGAGTCTGCCATCTTCCTCAGCACCGTGCCCGGCGCGCCGCCGTTTCACCTGTTTGTGCGGGAGAGCAAGCCTGAAGAAGAGCGCTGGAACGGCATCCGCCTAGGGCTGAAGGGCGCTGCTGAAAAGCTCGGTGCCGACAAGGTCTACAGCAGCGCGAGCATGCCGGAGGGGCTCTCGTCGCTCATCGCCTCGGTGGACCGCCTCCACTTCACCTTCGGCAACGATGAGGCCTACGACCGCACGGTCATCGCGATTCTCGGGGGCTGCCGCGAGGGGCGTCGCCGGGCGCGCAGCGGGCCGTCCGAGGTCTCGGATGCAGAGCTGATTCTGCACCGGCTTCGCATGTTCAAGCAGCCGGACGAACTCGAGGTGATGGCGGAGGCTGCGCGGGTCTCGGCGGCTGGCCACCTCGCCGGCATGCGGGGTGTGCGGCCGGGCATGAACGAGGCGGAGCTTCAGGGCATCGTCGAGTCGACCTTCAAGCGCGAGGGGGCCTCCTGCCCCTCGTTCAACTCGATCGTGGCAGGCGGCGATCGGGCCTACGTGCTCCACTACGAGTCAAACGATGCGACGCTCGCCGATGGCGAGCTGGTGATGGTTGACGCGGGCGCCGAGGTGCTCGGCTACGCGGGCGACATCTCGCGGACCTATCCCGTGGGTGCTGCCTTCACGCCGGCGCAGAAGCTCGTCTACGAGGTGGTGCTCGCCGCGCAGGAATACGCCATCACGCTGGTGCAGGTCGGCGCCACCAATCAGGAGGTCCACGAGAAGACCACGGCGCGACTCGCGGAGCTCCTCCGCGCTTCCGACATCCTGGAGCCGGCCGCCGCGGAGGCGACGCGCACCAAGGGCATCGGCGAGTACTTTCCGCACGGTACGGGCCATTATCTGGGCCTCGATGTGCATGATGTGGGCACCTACCTCGAGCGTGGAAACCGGCCCTTCGCCTACCGGCCGGGCATGGTCGTGACGATCGAGCCGGGGATCTACCTTAGCGCCTCGAACCTCGATGTACGGCCCGCCTATCGCGGTATCAGCATCCGCATCGAGGATGATGTTGTGGTCACCGAGGCAGGGCCGCGTGTACTGACAGCGGGTGTGCCGAAGTCTGTGTCTGAGATTGAATCGATTCGCGCTGCAGCGCTGGGAGAAAAGTAATGCCGACCGTTCATCCGACCCTCGAGGCTCTTCGGAGCCATGACTATGCATCCGGTGGCATCTCGCGCGAGCTCGCGCTGGAGGCGACGAAGCTCACGGGCATCGACCTCTGGGACCTGTACGCGCTGGCAAACCGGGTGCGCCACGAGCAGGTGGGCGACGAGGTCCACCTCTGCGGCATCATCAACGCCAAGTCGGGCCACTGCCCCGAGGACTGCAAGTTCTGCGCGCAGTCCCGCCACTACGACACAGGCATTCAGACCTACCCGCTGCTCGACCCCATCGAGATGGAGATCGCGGCGGAGCGGGCAGCGCGTGAGGGCGCCGGCCGGTTCGGCATCGTGACCGCGACGAAGGCGCTCACCAGGGGCACCTTCCTCGATACGGTGCTCGAGTCGGTGCGTCGCATCAAGGCGGAGGGCAAGGTGCAGCCCGATGCCTCGCTCGGCATCATCTACGAGCCCGAGATTGCGGTCATGCTCAAGGAGGCGGGGCTCGGTGAGTTCAATCACAACCTCGAGACCTCGCGGCGCTACTTCGGCGAGATCTGCACGACCCACACCTACGACGAGCGGCTCAATACGCTGAAGTATCTGAAGGCGGCAGGGATTATGGTTTGCTCGGGCGGCATCTTCGGCATGGGCGAGAGCTGGGAAGACCGGGTCGACCTGGCGCTCGAGCTCCGCGGTGTGGGCGTCGACACCGTGCCGATGAATTTCCTGCACCGGATCGACGGTACGCCGCTCGAGAAGATGGAGCCGATGGAGCCGCTCGAGGTGCTCCACTGCATAGCGCTCTTCCGGCTGCTGCTGCCGCAGACGGAGATCAAGGTTGCGGGCGGTCGCGAGGTCAACCTTCGCAGCCTGCAGCCGCTGATGTTCTCGTCGGGCGCCAACTCGACGATGGTGGGCAACTACCTGACGACGCGCGGTTGGAACGCAGCGAAGGATCACGAGATGATCGCGGATCTGGGGTTGAGGGTGGCCTGTGAGTCGCCTGCTTCGGGTGCTGAGATTGCCTGAGCGAGCGCTTCGTCGCGTAGCGCTGCTGCTGCTCGCCTGCGGCCTGTCGGCCTGCGGTGTGCGCGGCGGCGCTGTTGCTGACGAGGAGTCGCTTCCGGCGCGTAGAGAGGTCTCCGCGGAGGCTGTGCAGCACGTTCTCGAGGGCCATCTCGCAAAGCTCGGCAACCAGCGGGCCGAGCAGCTTGCGGCGCTCGAGGGTGCCGTCGCGGCCGATGGGAAGGACGCTGGGCTGCGGCGGGCCTATGCGGAGGCGCTCTTCTTGTCGGACAAGCCGGAGGAGGCGCGCCGTGAGCTGAAGATTGCGGTCGGACTTGGTGCAGCCCCGTGGGAGCTAGCGCTGGTCGAGTTCCCCTATGTGCAGCGGAAGGGGAGTGTTGCCGCGACGGTTGCGCTGTTTGCCGGCGTCTCTTCGCAAGGGGCGCCGGAGCGCTTCTTTCAGCAGTGGCGCCAGGTTTCGGGCCGCTCGGGATCCGAGGCGGAGCGGCAGGCCTGCCAGGCCTGGACGGTGGCCTATCCGCGCCAGGCGAGCGGCTGGGGCTGCCTCGCCGAAGTGGAGCGACGCGAGGGGCGCCAAGAGCTGGCGGCCGGCTTCTACAGGCAGGCTGCGGAGGCCGGCTCGGAGGCCTATGCGGGCGAACTGATGGGGCTCTTGCTGGAGCAGGGCAGTCTGGCCGAGTTGATGTCGATTGCCGCACCTGTCGCCGCCCGTTTCCGCGAGTCGATTGGGGTGACCATAGGCTTCGCACAGCTCCAAGCGGTGGAGGCGCAGGGTGGGTCGGGGTCGGCTTGTGAAACCCTCACAGCGCTCGCCGGCCGCATTGGCGGAAACGTCCGTCGCTACGCCGACGCGGTGTCGCGGGTTCGAGAGACCGCGCGTCCCGACCTGCTCCGCTGCCTTGTGGATGCTGCGCTCGCAACGCGCGGACGCAACGAGGCGATGGTGCTGGCTTCGGCTTCGGCCTTTGATGCGGCAGGTCTCTTCGACGAGGCGCGACCGCTGCTGGAGCGTGTGATCGAGATCGACCCGTCGAATGCCTTCGCACTCAACCAGCTTGGCTACACGCTCGCTGAGCGCAACGTCGAGCTTTCGACGGCGCTGGGCTACCTAGAGCGGGCCCACCGGTTGCGTCCCGACGACGGCGGCATCCTCGATTCGCTGGCCTGGGTCTACTTTCGGTTGGGGCGGTTTGCGGAGGCCGAGCCGCTCGCGCGCCGCGCCATCGAGCTGGCCGGTGCGGGGGCGGTGCTGCTCGACCATCTCGGCGACATTCTCTGGGCGCTTGGCCAGAAGGAGGAGGCCATTGAGCAGTGGCGCATGGCCTACTGGAACGCGAGGACCGGCGAGGACGAAGATGTGCATGCAACGGTGCCCGAAAAGCTGCAGCGGGCGGGCGTCCCACTCAACGATGGCTCGGAGGGTGAGGGCGACGGCGAAGAGGAAGACGGCGAAGGGGGCTACGAGGAAGAGGATGAGGAGTAGTGCGCCGCACCCCTGCGACGAAACTTGTCGCGGAGGGGCATCAAGCGGTATCGTAGACTTCATCCCGAAGGCTCTTGTTGTAGGCATCCACGGGGTCGCGAGACGCTGTCCGGTGGAGACTGGCAGGTTCGCTCAGGGTTCGCATGGTTGAGCGGAGATGTTGATGCTCAAGTTGGCCAGAAATCCGGAGCCTCGCTTGGCGAAACAGGGTGTGTGCCGCACGCCCGGACGCATCTACGGCCTCGTGGCGCTGACGTTGCTCCTCCTGCTCGCGGCCTGCAGCGGCAGCAGCAAGAAGAAGTCGGCCTCCGACACGGGCATCGACGCTTCCGCAGATGCAACCGACACGGGCAACGACGCTGCCGGAGATGCCTCGGAGGACACGGATGATTCTGACACGACTGGCGGCTTCGACACGGTCGCAGATACGACAGTTGTCGATCCCTGCGCAGACGTTGCGGTGGGAGCCGCCTGTGGCTGCGGCGGCGTGGTGCAGTGCGTGAGCGGCGAAGCGGCCTGCCGTGGCGCGTCGCGGACCAACGCCTGCGGCGGCTGTGCCGTGCTGCCGACGCAACCCGGGCGAGCATGCGCCTGCGATGGCACCGACCTCTCGGGCGCGTCGGTCTGTGACGGA
>JBIIFW010000196.1:0-5049 GCA_044236985.1 Bradymonadia bacterium
GTCGGACATCCTCGACGGCACGCACGGGATCCCCGCCAAGCGGGCGTTGGCTATCGCGCGCGGGATTCTGGAGAGCCTGACGGAGGCGCACGGCATGGGTATCGTGCACCGCGACCTCAAGCCGGAGAACATCTACCTGGTGCACGGTCCCGACGGGAGCGAGCGGGTGAAGGTTCTCGACTTCGGCATCGCGAAGTCGGTCTACGATGAGCCGTCGGAGTCGTCGCTCACGCTCCGTGGTCGGGCGATGGGGACGCCAACCTACATGTCTCCCGAGCAGGCGAAGGGTGGCTCGCTCGACGTCGCGAGCGACATCTATGCCGTTTCGGTGGTCATCTACGAGCTACTCTGCGGCGTGCCGCCCTTCACGGGCGAGGGGGCGATGGAGGTCATGCTCAAGCATGTCAACGACGCGCCTCCGCGGCTGACGGTCAAGGAGCTCTCCGGCACCCCCATCGAGTTTGCCATCCTCAAGGGGTTGGCAAAGAAGCCAAACGACCGGTTCCTGAGCGCGCACGACTTCCTGGCGGCGCTGGGCTTTACGGCGGTTCGGCTCATCGGCGGCCCGCTGCAGGCGGCGGAGTTTCCGGCAGAGCAGACGGCAGCCGCGGCTCCCAAGGTGGCGACCTCCAAGCCGGTATTCGGCAGCTGGTTCCGCCGCCGCGACGGATAGCCGTTATAACACAGCGACTTCGACCCAGACCGCAAGAATTAGCATTGCGCCTATTCCGAAATGGGGCCAATTCTCAAGATTACGCTTGAAAAATGGCTAATACGGCATTGAAACTACAGATGTTTCAATCTCGAATTTGCAGGTTGCGCCGCCGCCAAAACTGTGGATAGTGGCAGCCAGACCCGCTTGGAACACGACCGCGATGACGCCTGCCGACAGACCCGAGATTGACTGGAGCGCCGAGCTGCTCCTCGTAGAGCAGGAGAGTCGCACCATCGCGACCACGCTCGGCATGGCACACACCACGGCCCACCTCTTCATCTGCCTCTTTACCGTCGACAACCAGGCCAAGAGCCTGCTCAGCGACCACGCGCTCAGCCTCGACTCCGTCCTCCCGCGCCTCTCCAACATCCCGCCCGAACCGCCCATGGAGTATGCGCGGGTGCTCAACCGGGCTGGGGAGATTGCCCGCTCGGTGCACAGCGATGTGGTCAGCACGCTGCACCTTCTGGTCGCGATGGCCTCCTTTACCACGACCTCGGCCTACCAGCTCATGGAGCAGCTCGACCTGGAGGTCATGGGGCTGCGCAACGCCGCCTTTGCCCGCATCATCCAGCCGGTAACCGCCCAACCTGTCGCCTCCGTGGCGGTACCCGCTGCGCCTCGGGCCTATGCGGTCGCCGGCAGCGCGGCGCCGCTCGGAGCTCGCCGGCCACTCGTCATGCAGCCGCCCGACCCGCCGGCCGCGCAGGATGACGAGGATTTCGACGACGAGGACGAAGACGAGGAGGACAGCGAGCCGGCAGAGGATGATGCGGAGGAGCTAGCCGACGCGGAACCGGAGGCCGAGCCGCCCGTCACCCGCCGGACAGGACCCATCGCGGTGAACACCGAGGCCGATGAGCCGACCGACACCGGCCGCCTGCTGGCGCTCCGACTGGCGCAGCGGCAGCAGCAGCAGCGGCCGGAGCCGCCGCGGTCACACGGCACGCTCCCCGCCCTTCCCCCCATGGCGCTGCCGCCGACGGTCAACCGTTCGCAGCCAAAGCGGGCCTCGGCTCCGCTCTCGATGGAGGGACGAGCCGCCAGACAGAAGCTGATCCTGCGCGAGTCGCAGTTCCCGCTCCTGGCCCGCATCGGCCGCAACCTGAGCCTCATGGCGGTGGACGGCCAGATCGACAGGGTGGTGGGCCGCGACAAGGAGATCGACGCGCTCGCAGACATCCTCAACAAGCGCCGGGGCAACAACCCGCTGCTCATCGGCGACCCAGGCGTGGGCAAGACCGCCGTGGTCGAGGGGCTCGCCCGCCGCATCGCCGGCCTCGACGACGAGCCGCCGCCACGCGGCCTCGAGGGGCGCATCGTGGTGGAGGTGGAGGCCAGCAAGCTGCTCTCCGGCACGGGGCTGCGCGGCGCCTTCTCGGAGCGCATCGGCAAGCTCAAGGCAGAGGTTGCCGCGGGGGCGGGACAGCTCATCGTCTTCCTCGACGAGATCCACCAGTGGATCGGCATGGGCGGCGGCGGAGACGGCTCCAACGACGGCGCGGGCGAACTCAAGACGGCGCTCGCGCGGGGCGAGTTCTCCTGCATCGGCGCCACCTCCTTCGAGGAGTACCGGCGCTTCATCGAGGCCGACGCAGCCTTCGCGCGCCGCTTTCAGGCCGTCCGCGTAGAGGAGCCCTCGGTGCAGGCCGCCATCGACATCCTCCACGGCGCCAAGGACTACTACGCCAGCCACCACGAGGTGACCTACAGCGACGAGGCCATCGAGCTCGCTGTCCGCCTCTCCCATCGCTTCATCGCGGACCGGCGGCTGCCCGACAAGGCGCTCAACGTGCTCGACCTCGCGGGCAGCCAGACCCGCCGGCGGCGCGAAGCCGAGGTGGGCAAGGCCGCCATCACGGCCGTTGTGGCGGAGCAGGCTGGCCTATCGGCAGACAAGCTCCTCATGGCCGACAAGGAGAAGATGCTCAACCTCGAGTCGCTCCTCGGCGACCGGGTCATCGGCCACCGCGACCTCGTCGCCCGGGTCGCCCAGATTCTGCGGCGCAACTATGCGGGCTTTGTCTCCAATCGGCCCGTCGGAAGCCTGCTCCTGCTCGGACCTACCGGCGTCGGAAAGACGGAGCTGGCCAAGGCGCTCGCAGGGCTGCTCTTTGAGAGCGAGCAGTCCCTCGTCCGCTTCGACATGTCGGAGATGATGGAGAGCCACGCCGTCTCGCGCCTCATCGGCTCGCCGCCAGGCTATGTGGGCCACGATCAGGGCGGCCAGCTCACCGAGGCCATCCGTCGGCGCCCCTACCAGCTCGTCCTCTTTGACGAGATCGAGAAGGCCCACACCGACGTGCTCAACCTCCTCATCCAGATCCTCGATGAGGGGCGGCTGAGCGACTCCCGCGGCCGCACCGTCGACTTCTCCTCGGCGCTCATCGTCATGACCTCCAACCTCGGGGCCAAGGAGCTGACGGGCGCCAACGACCGGCGCGTGGGCTTTGCCGGCACCGAGGTCCTCTCCGAGAAGGAGCTCGACCGGCGGCGCGAGCGGGTCATCACCGCCGCCCGCGCCCACTTCACGCCCGAAATCTGGGCCCGCATCGACGAGCCGCTCGTCTTCTTTCCCCTCTCCGAAGAGGAGATCGGCCGTATCGCCGAGCTCCAGCTCCGAGCCTCGTCGAGCCAGCTCCAGCGGGAGCGGCGCATCCGCTACAGCTGGGACGCCACGCTCGTCACCCACCTCATCGCCTCGGGCGGCTATGACCCGCAGCTCGGCGCGCGCCCCATGCGTCGCACCATCGAACGGCTGGTCGAGGGTCCCATCTCCGAGCTCATCCTGACGGGCGCCGTCGATGCGGGCGGCGAGGTGGTCATCACCGTGGCCGACGACCGGGTGGTCGTTAGCCCTCGCGCCTAGGCTCTTCGGTCGTCGCGAGCGCGGCCGAGAGCGCGGCGATGGCCCGGTCGGAGAGGCCGCGGGCCTCCGCCAGCTCAAGCCAGAGTTGGCCGAGAGCAGCATAGAGCGGCAGGAGCTCCGGCGTGGCGCGGAGCCGGTCGGCATGGCGGAGGACGGTGCCCGCGTCGCCGCGCGCGAAGGGTCCCGTCAGCGCCGCGGCGGGGGGTGCGAGCAGCATGTTGGCGGTGGCGCCATGCGCGAGCCGGGCGAGCCCTGCGCGGAGCGCGGGCGAGTCGATGTTGGCAGCCGCGATGACGGTGAGCGCGGCCTGCATTGTGGCGTAGGGGGCATTGCCGGCGAGCGCTGCGGCGAGGTGGTAGGCGGCCCGCGCCTCACCCGGGACCTGCTCTGGCCGGCCTCCTAGCCGCTCGGCCAGGCTCCGCGCGGCGTCGAGTGCCCTGCCCTCGCCGTCGATGGCAAAGAAGGCCCCGAGCAGCGCTTCGCGGTCGCCCGCATCGCCGCGCAGCGACTGGAGCGGATGGCAGAGCCCGCGGGGGCCGCCGGTCGCGCCGAGCGTTTCGTACCCCGAGGCACCCGACAGGTGGAGCCAGACGCGCTCTTCGGGCCGGCTGTTGGTCGCAACGGCACCCCGCGCAACGGCGGCGAGCTGGTCGTCGGGCACTGCAAAGACAACCACCTCCGCCTCGCCGGCAGCGGGTGCACCGCCCGTCTGCAGGAGGGGTGCGAGCGCGGGCAGCTTGGCAACGGCGGCGGCGCCTGTCGCCTCGTTTCGCGTCCAGGCCGAGACAAGGAGACCCTGCTCGGCGAGCAGGCCGGCAACGGCGCGGCCCGCCTTTCCAAGCCCGATGACGGCGTAGCGGGTCACGATGCACCACCGGATTGCGACCGGCGCAACCGCCGCAGCACGCGGGCCGGCACCAGCTCCGCCACCTCGTCCCAGGCGCCCGCGGCAGCCAGCCGGCGCACCTCCGAGCTGGAAATGTTGGGCAGCGCGAGCGGTGAGCCCTCGGCGGAGCCGGCCCGTCCGATGACCGCCACGGTGGCGAGCTGCTCGATGGTCTCCCACTCCTTCCAGCGGTGGCGCTCCGCAAAGGCGTCGCTGCCGACGAGCCACCAGAAGCGGTAGCCGCGATGGGTCGCATGGAGCGCGCGGAGCAGGTCGACGGTGTAGCTGGTGCCGAAGCGCCGCTCGTAGTCGCGCACACCGCCAGCGGGGCCCAGCGAGGCGACCGCAGCGCGGCAGAGAGCAAGCCGTTCATCGAAGTCGGCGAGCGGCTTGCCAAAGGGGTGGCTGAAGGAGGGCACCCAGAGCAGGCGGTCGATGGGGAGCGTCGCGAGTGCCCACTGGGAGGCGAGGAGGTGGCCGAGATGGGGCGGGTTGAAGCTGCCGCCGAAAAGGCAGATGCGGCCGTTAGCGCGGGCCATGATACTCGGAGCGGCGGGCGGCGGTGACTGCTGCCAGTAG
>JBIIFW010000197.1:0-5044 GCA_044236985.1 Bradymonadia bacterium
GCGAGCGCGGCGAGCCGCTCAGCACTCACATCGTTTGCCGTCACCGACGCGCCCGCTTCGGCGCAAGCCAGTGCATACCGACCCAGCCCCGCGCATGCATCCAGCACCCGCTTGCCGGCCCATCCATGCACACCTGCCCACTGCCCCAGCGCAGCGACCGCAACCTGTGCCGCAGCGTCGTGCGGAGGCGTCGCAAGCATAGGCGCCAGATCGTCCCAGAAGGCCTCCGCAGCGCTCACCGTGCACCTCCCGCCACCACGCGTGCGAGATGCTCCCACGACAGCTCCGGCAGCCGACGCGCGATGCCCGCCGTAAACGGCTCTGCCAGCTCCTCCGCGAAGAAACGCTCGACGGCGGCAGCCAGCGCGACCGGGTCGGAGGGCGGCACCAGAAGCCCCGTCTCGCCATCCCAGACCACCTCCGGAATGCCCCCCACGCGGGTCGTGATGACCGGCTTCCCGAAGGCATACGCCACCTGCACAATGCCACTCTGCGTCGCATGCAGGTAGGGCACCACAACTGCGTCGGCCGCCACCATGTAGGTGGCCACAGCCTCGTTCGGCACATATTTCAGGTCGAGCTTCAACGCAGCGCCAATCCCGAGTTCCGCGATGAGCGCATGAAGCGGTTTGTCGTCGCCGTAGCACTCGCCCGCGACCACCAGTTTGACAGCCCGTTTCGACAGGATTTCAGGCATCGCACGCAACAACACCTCGAGCCCCTTGTAGGGACGGATGAGCCCGAAGAAGAGGAGCACCTCCTCCTCTGCCCCCAGCCCGAGCTCGGCACGCGCCGCGGCCGGTTCAGGCAAGGCACCTTCCGCGAAGAGGTCGTAAACGGGATGGGACACCACGGCCACGGGACGCCCACCCGCGTAACGCTCCATCTTCGAGCGCTCTGCCTGCGCATGCACCACAAACCGGTCGGCGCCGCCGTAGGCCCACGTGAGCGCGAGCCGATCAAACGGCGTCCCCTCGTGCGGCTCCACATTATGGCAGACAAAAACCACCTCGATGCCGGCGCGCCGCGCGAGCCGCCCAATCGTCCCGAACGCCGGCGCGAAGTAGGGGTGCCACCACTGGATGACCAGCTTCTTCACCCCGCGACGGCGCAGCCGCACAACCGTCCGGAACCAGCTATCGGGTCGCATCGAATCTACCCAGCGCTCCGAAACCGTCTCGAAGGGCTGCTTCGACCCATCCTCTTGGCTCGAACCGGGAAAGAGTGCGCTCGGATACTGCCGCGTCAGGTTGACCGTCAGCACCTCCTCGCCCGCCTCCGCCAAAGCCCGCACCAGCCGTGCCGTGTAGTGGGCGATGCCGCCACGGTAGGGATAGACAGGCCCCATTACTGCGATGGTCACGGGAGCCTCCGGGCCATGGGCAGGCTCAGAGCGAACGGGCGGCCGAAACAGCCTCGCGCACAGGAACCGGTGCCAGCTTGAGCGCCTCGCCGGCCTTCGCCTTCGCAATGGTGGCAGCAACCTTCGCCATCGAACTCGGCGAGAGCAGGATGTTGGCGTAGGCCTGGTTGGCAAGCGGGCAATCGCACTCGCCGCGCTTGATGCCGGCCCGAACCGTCTGCGCCTGCCGGCTGTGCCAGACAGACCAGAAGTCGTAGCCGTGCTGCTTGAGATTCCCCAGGCTCTTGCTGTCGGCCAGAATCGCGCAGGGCCATAGCTCGCCGTAGGCCGAGATGTGGGCATTCGAAATGCCAGCGTAGCAGGGGATGACCTGCTTGCGCTCCTTCAGCCACTCAGTCGTGATCTCGTAGTAGTGGTGCCGCATCGCCTGGGTGAGAAGCTCCAGTCCGGTGGCATCCTCGAGCCGCCTCTCCGTCTCCTCGCGGAAGGCCGAAATGCCGCGCCCGTAGGCCTCGTGGTCGGGCGTGATGCCGGTGCCGACGTTGCGCATCTCACGGCGCTCCTCGGCAACCTCGCTGATGTAGGTGTCCACGCCGAACTTGCTGGCCTCCTCGATGATCTCAGGCAGCCGCTCGAGATTCATCGTGCTGATGACCGTACCAACGCCCACCCGCAGGTGGTCATACTTCTGCCGCAACTCGCGCAGCAGCCCGAGCGTCTGCACCAGCTTGGCATAGTTACCCGGGATGCCCCGCACCCAGTCATGGAACTCGCCGACGCCGTCGAACGAGGGCTTGAGGGTCAGCTTGGTCCCGGGCGACCAGGTCCGCATCCCGATGAGCATCTCCTCGGTAACTGCAGCAATCTTCTGCGGCGACAGCGCATTGGTCGGAATGTGCACCACGCTCGGCTTGAGGTGCATGCAGGCGAGCCGGACGATGTCGATGAGGTCCTTCCGCAGGAAGGGTTCGCCGCCCGAGATGTTGAAGAAATAGACCTCGCCCACAGAGCGAAAAATCTTCTCAATCTCCTCGATGTTGAGCTCCTCAGCGAGGCGCTCCTTCTCGGCAGGGTAGATCTTCCAGATGTCGCAACTCTGACAGCGCGAGTTGCACATGTTGGTCACAGACAACGTCAGGTTGATGGGGGCCGGCGGCTTGCCGATGCCCTCATAGGCCAACCGGTAGCGTGCCAGTTTGGGAGCCATCTCAGTGATCGCGCGGGGCAGCTTCATGGTGTCTCTCCGAGGGGCTGTTCGCCACTCTTGGGTTCGTAGTCGTGTACCGCGATCACGCTGTAATCGTTCCGGTCGCGGTGGAAGAAATAGGTCAGCATCTCGGCAAGCAGCCCGAAAGTTACCAACTGGCCAGCCAACAGGACGAGCAGGATGCCGAGGAATAGCAACGGCCGGCTGCCGATGCCCACACCCGTGAGCCAGACCGCCGTCAGATAGGCCAGGATCAGGAAACCGACCCCGCCCGCCGCAATGGCTACGCTGCCGATAAGATGCAACGGCCGGCGCAGGTATTTGGTCAGGAAGACCACCGTCAGCAGGTCCAAGAAGCCGCGCACAAAGCGACCCCAAGCATACTTGCTCTGCCCGTGCACGCGCGGACGGTGCTTGGTCTTCATCTCGATCACCACATAGCCCATGCCCGCCGCCAGAACGGGGATGTAGCGGTGCATGTCGCCGTAGAGCGACAGCTGCTTGACTACTTCGGCCCGGTAGGCCTTGAGGCCGCAGTTCATGTCGTGGAGGTCGAGCCCGGTCGCGAGCCGCGAGACGGTATTGTAGACGAGCGACGGCAGCGTCTTTCCGACGGGGTCGAGGCGGGGATACTTCCAGCCACTTACCAGGTCGGCCTCGCCAGACTCGATGGGCGCGATCAGGCGGCCAACCTCCGACGGGTCGTCCTGCAGGTCGCCATCCATGGTCACCACGTAGACGCCCCGCGCATGGGCGAAGCCGACGCTCATCGCCGCAGCCTTGCCGAAGTTGCGACGGAGCTGGACGGCGCGAAAACGGGAGTCGCGCTTGCAGATGGCCTGCTCAATCTCGCGCGAGCCGTCGCGGCTACCGTCATCGACGAGCAGGCACTCCCAAGAGCGTCCCAGCGCCTCCATCGCAGCCGTTATCTCGGCTGCAAGCGGGTGGAGCGACTCATGCTCGTTGTAGATCGCGACGACGATGGAGATGGTCGGCCGTTCTTGCACCGAGGCGCTCCCCTGCTTCTGCTGCGTTGCGCTCATTCCACTCTTCCGTTGTCGCGACTGACCCAACCGACCCAAGTCCAGATGCGGCCTATACCACGGCCCGCCAAAACGCCCAAAGCAATCGCCCCAAGCCCATCAAGAAACAGACAAAAGAAAACCCGACGCAAGCGCCGGGTCTCTCTTACATCACCAGCGCCGGTTAGACGGTAGCGACGACAACCTTCACGACGGTCGAGACATCAGCGTGAAGCTTCACGATGGCCTCGTAGGTGCCAAGGGTCTTGATGGTGTCGTTGATGGTGATCCGCTTGCGGTCGACCACGTGGCCGGCGGCGGCAAGAGCAGCCTCGACGTCGCGGTTGGTGACCGAACCGAAGAGACGGTCGCTTTCGCCCGCCTGGCGGATGATGGTGACCGAGACGCCGGAGAGCGACGATGCCGCCTGCTGCGCCGAAATCTTCAACTTCGCCTTCTTGTCCGCGAGGACGGCAAGCTGGTGATCAAGCTCCTTCTTGCTGCCAGCCGTGGCCAGCACAGCGAGCTTGCGGGGGATAAGGAAGTTACGACCGTAACCGCCCTTGACCCGAACCAGATCGCCCATGTGACCGAGATGGTTCACGTCCTCAGTGAGGATGACTTCCATGGCCATGATTTACTCCTTTCCATTCACGCTAGGCGTGTTCGTTGCAAACAGTGAAATGATTACGAGTCGAGGTCGACTTCCTCTTCCACGACCGGACGAGGCGGACGCTCGCGGCGCACACCCTCTTCGCTCTCGGGCGCCGGACGGGCACCTTCGGCAGCGCCATCCTCAAGACGGACGGTGCCGAACTTGATGACGGAGTCGAGGAGACGGAGGTTACGCTCGAGCTCGGCCACGGCATCGCCGGTGACCGTGTAACGAAGGTAGTAGAAGAGACCGCGCTCGAACTTGCCGATCTTGTAGGCCAGCTTGCGGCGGCCCCACTCGTCGCGACGCTTCACTTCGCCGCCGAAGCGACCCAGGACCGTGTCGATACGGTCCGAGACGCGCGCCTTCTCGGCGTCGTCCACATCGCTTCCAAGGATATAAATCGTCTCGTACTCTCTCGGCGTTGCCATGGATCGCTCTCCTTCTGAGTTCATAGCCCGCCAGGTGGCGAGCAAGGAGCGGTTGCGAAGTTCAGCCCTGCATCACGACGACACAAGGCGGGCGGGCCTCCTAGCACGCTTGCGAGGCCGTGTCACCTACCGCTGTTCGGTTTTTCTCCCGCATGAAACCGACCTTGCGCCGCGATCAGCCCCTCCCGGAGCAGACATTCGACAGCGTCGGCAGCCTCTTCGATCGAACGCTCTACCTCTGCCCGCTCCGCCGTCGGAAAGCCGCCAAGCACCCAGTTGGAGACGTCGCCGCCTGCAACCGGCGGACGAGCAATGCCGAGACGCACCCGGAAGTAGTCTTTGCTCGCCAGGTGCTGATCCATCGAG
>JBIIFW010000198.1:0-5028 GCA_044236985.1 Bradymonadia bacterium
CTGGGCCGCTAGGCCCGCTCCTCCCAGACGCGGGCGAGCTCCACGATGACCTCGACGGCCTTGTGCATGTCGTAGTCCGAGACCCACTCCAAGCGGGAGTGGATGGCCTGTTCTCCCGCGAAGATGTTGGGCGTGGGCAGGCCCATGAAGGAGAGGCGGGAGCCGTCGGTTCCGCCACGGATCGCCTGGCCGCTCGGCACGAACCCGGCCCGGCGGATGGCCTCGCGGGCATTCTCGACAACGTCGGGGGTGTGGTCGAGCACCTCGCGCATGTTGCGGTAGGTCTCGGTGATCACTGTGCTGACCGTGGTTCCCGGGTGGTCTGCGGCGGTGGCCTGCGCGAGGTCGGCGAGGAAGGCCTCGCGGCGTGCGAGGTTGGCGGTGTCGAAGTCGCGGATGAGGAAGTGGACCGAGGTGCGGTCGACCGAGGCCTCCAAGCTGTTGGGGTGCACGTAGCCTTCGAAGTCCTGCGTGTTCTCGGGGGCGTCGGTCTGCTGCGGCAGCCGGTGGATAAAGTCGGCCGCGACCTTGATGGAGTTGACCATCTTGTCTTTGGCCCAGCCCGGATGGCAGTTGAAGCCTTGGAAGGTGATGGTCATCGCATCGGCCGAGAAGCTCTCGACTTCGAGCTCGCCGCGGCGGCTGCCGTCCATGGTGTAGGCGGCGGTAGCGCCGAAGTGGGCAACGTCGAAGTGGTCGGCGCCGCGGCCGATCTCCTCGTCGGGGGTGAAGGCGAGGCGGATGCGGCCGTGCGGGATCTCGGGGTGGGCGATGAGATACTCGGCTGCGCCGACAATCTCCGCGACGCCGGCCTTGTTGTCGGCGCCGAGCAGGGTGGTGCCAGAGGCGGTGATGACGGCGCAGCCGAGCTGCTCGAGCAGGTAGGGGTGCTCGGAGGGCTTTAGGATGGCCGTGGCGTCGTCGGGGAGGTGGAGGTCTTGGCCCTGGTAGTTGGCGTGGACGATGGGCTTGACGCCCGCGCCGCTCATCTCGGGGGAGGTGTCGACATGGGCAACGAAGCCGATGGTCGGGACGCCCTCCTTGGAGCTGGTCGCGGGGATGGTGGCGAAGACGTAGCCGTGGTCGAGGAGCTCGACCTCGGTGCAGCCGACGGAGCGGAGCTCGTCAGCGAGGTGGCGGAGGAGCTCCCACTGCTTGGCGGTGCTGGGCGAGGTGGGGGAGTTGAGGTCGGCCTCGGTGTCGAAGGTGACGTAGCGGAGGAAGCGTTCGACGACGCTGGTCTGGAAGCGGATTTCGGGGCGCGACATGGAGGCTCCTGGGTGGCTGGCCGGAGGGGCAGAGAGGGCAGAGATAGAGAGGGGGGTGGCCCGTAGGCAAGCGGCCTGTGTTGAGCCCGCGACAACAGGCGCGGCGGCTGCTAGCAGGCCGCCGAGTCTCCTCTGTAGGTGAAAGGCGAATGGGCGAGTGGGCAGCAATCATCTGTTCGGTGCTGTGGGCTGTGGGGAGTGTCTACTTCGCGCGGGCGGGGGCCCGTCTCACGCCGGTAGCGATGAACTTTGTGAAGTGCGCTGTGGGCGCGCTGATGATGTCGGCGACGCTGCGCATCACGGAGGGCGTCTGGTTTCCCGCGATGGACAGGGTGGATGCGCTCTGGCTCTCTGCAAGCGCTGTCGTGGGGTTGGCGTTGGGCGACAGCCTCTACTTCGCCTCGCTCATGCGGATCGGTGCGCGACGAGCGCTGCTGACCGGCAGCGTGGTGCCAGCCTTTACGGCGGTGGCGGCCTGGTATCTGCTGTCGGAGCCGATGTCGCAGATGCAGGTGATCGGAGCGGCCGTCACGCTCGCAGGTGTGACCTGGGTGTTGTCGGCGCGGGATGCCAGCGACGGGCCGCTGCAGCCTGGCGACCTCGCGGTGGGGCTGCTGCTGGGGGTTGGTGCCGCCATCTGTCAGGTCTCAACGAACCTCATCACCAAGGACTCCGGTGGCGCCATGAGCGCGCTCGCGGTGGGTGTTGTGCGGCTTGGTGTGGGTGCGACTGCGCTCGGACTGATGCTGACGCTCCAGCGCGGCTGGTCGGCGCTGCGTGAGGCACTGTCCCACGCCGATACCCGGGTGGAGATTGCGGCGGGGACCATGCTGGGAACCTACATCGGCGTCTGGCTGATGAATGTGGCACTGCTTCGGACCGAGGCAGGGGTGGCAGCGACGCTGCTCTCCACGAGCCCGATCTGGATCCTTCCCGTGTCGGCCTACATGCAGCAGCAGCCGATCTCGGCGCGGTCTTGGGTGGGTGCTGCGGTCGCAGTAGCGGGGATCGCGGCGCTCTGCCTCGCCTAGCGTTCGAGTTTAAACTGGGCTCGGTTTCATGCGGGTTCGCGCTGTTCTGGAATGTCGACAGGTCCGGCAAAACTGGATAGCGGGCAAAGCGTGCCGTGTTGGTTGTCACCTCGTGTCGGTTTCGTCGAAGTTCGGTGCGCTGCATGCTGAGTCTTCAGGAAAAGCCCGGGTCTGGGCGGCTCGAACGAGCCAGCATTCTGGTGGTGGACGACTCGGAGCCCATCCTCGACCTGCTCGTCGACATCCTCTCGGACAAGTATGATGTCCGCGTTGCGACGTCGGGAGAGGCCGCGCTGCTGATGCTCGCGCGGAGCCCCGTCGATCTGGTGCTGCTCGATGTTGTGATGTCGGGGATGGACGGGTTGGAGGTCTGCCGGCGTCTGCACCGAGGGCCGCTCGGCGAGACCATCCCGGTCATCTTCCTCACGGCGCTGAGCGACGAGGCGACGGAGTGCGCCGGCCTCGAGGCTGGTGCAGTCGACTTCATCGCCAAGCCCATCAACCGCGATCTGGTTCTGGCGCGGGTCGCGAACCATGTGGAGCTCAAGCGCCACCGCGACCATCTGGGCGCGTTGGTGCTGGAGAAGACGCGGGATCTCAAGCGTGCCCTGGTGCTGATGCTCGAGACACTCGGCGCGCTGGCCGAGTATCGCGACAATGAGACGGGCGCCCACATTCGGCGTACGCAGATGTTCGTCCGCGAGCTGGCCTGGGCGCTCCGCCGCCGCGGCGCCTACTCCGAAGTCCTGACCGATGCCTACATCGACAACCTCCACATGGCCGCGCCGCTGCACGACATTGGCAAGGTCGGTACGCCTGATCGCCTGCTTCACAAGCCGGGGCGGCTGACGCAGGAGGAGTATGGAGAGATGAAGCGCCACGCCGAGTATGGCTACCAGGTGTTGGAGCGGGCGCGGAAGGAGCTGGGCGACGCACCGCTGCTCTCGATGGCCTCGGCGATTGCCTACACCCACCACGAGCGTTGGGACGGGACGGGCTACCCGCGGGGTCTGCGCGGCGAGGAGATCCCGCTCAGCGGTCGCATCATGGCGTTGGCCGATGTCTACGACGCGATGACCACGCGGCGGGTCTACAAGTCGGCCTATGCGCACGACCAGGTTGTGGCGCAGATCTTCGCAGCGCGCGGCGGCCATTTCGACCCTGACGTGGTCGATGCTTTCCTCGAGGTAGCCGACCGATTTCACGAGATCGCCGAGCAGTTTCAGGACACCTACTCCGGCGCGCGGATCAAGTCGCTCGACGAGCGGATCGATCCCGCTGACTAGTATCCGTTCGAGGCCGTCGCGGAGGTCGAGGTGAAGCAGGAATCGCAGCAGGCCGAAGGCGAGGTAGGGCAGCTTTCAGGTCGTTGGGACGCCTTCCTGCCGGGAGGTGTTCAGGCAACCTTGGGCGTGGAGGAGGTCAACCTCATCTGTCGAATCACCGCCTTCATCGCGGTGCCAGCATCGGTGGCTGCGTTCGTCTTTTCGCCTCGCTGGTGGTCGCTTCTTCCCTCCGTGACCGCGGTGTTGGCACTGCTCTCGCTCGTTGCGGTCTCGCCGGAGCTTCTCCGCGTTCGGAATCGCGCTGCGCTCTCGATCACAAACTGGATGATCGGCGCGCTGTTGGTGGGCGCTGCCGATGGACACGCGTCGGGCGCGGCGATTCTCATGGTGGCGGTCGCGATCACCAACCTCTTCTTCGGGCCCAACCGAGCGACTCTTGTGCTGGCCATCTCCTCGGCCTTCATGGGGCTGATGGGCTGGATGGAGGTGAGTGGCACCAACCGCCTTCTCTATGCCAATGCCCCGCATTCGCATGGGGAGGCTGCCATCCTCACGTCGGTTGCGATGTTCGTGGGTTTTGGAGCGATGGTGACGCTCACGCAGACGCTCGTCATCGAACGGCTCCGTCGCGCCGCCCGGCTCATCGATGCCAAGCGGGCGGAGCTCGGCGGATTGAATGAGCGCTTGACCGCCTCTGTGCGCGAAGCGGAGCGGCTTGCGCTGGTGGCGGAGCGGACCTCCACGGCAGTCATCATCACAGATGCTGCTGGACGGGTGGAGTGGGCCAACCAGGCCTTCGCCGGTCTCACGGCGCGCACGCTGTCGGACTGCAGCGGAGAGCTGCTTCACGCCTTGCTCGAAGGCCCCGACGGGCCCGATGTCTCGTTGGCGCAGCTTGCGGCAGCGCTGATCGAGCGCGACGAGCATCCGCTCGAGATTTCGGGTCAGTCGCTCGCCGGTGTGCGCTACTGGGCCAGCGTGGAGATGCGGTTCATCGGCAGCCGCGATGGTCGCATCGACGGCTGCATCGTGCTCGTGGACAACACCACGGAGCGCCATCTGAGCGATGGTCGGAAGCAGCTCCAGCTGGAGGCCAACGAGCTGCTGGCAACCGCGCGAAACCTCGAGCTGGTTGCCCCGGATCTCATGGACGCCATCGTGCGTCACCTCGGCGTTACGGTGGCGCAGATATGGCTCGTCGACGCCAGCGGCCAGAAGCTCCGCTACCTCGCTGGGGCCGTCGCGGAGGGCAGACAGGACGACTGCGCAACCTTTCTTCGGTTGAGCCGCCAGACGCCCTTTGCCCGCGGTGCTGAGGTGTCGGACGAAGCATCAGGGTGGCCAGGCGCAGTATGGGGGCGCAGGGAGCGCATCGTCATCGGAGATCTTACCGAGCTAACCTCCTCAGGACGCAGGCCCGCAGCTCTCTCCGCCGGGCTGCGT
>JBIIFW010000199.1:0-5024 GCA_044236985.1 Bradymonadia bacterium
GCTCGGAAGAAGGGGACGCCGGCAGGCGTCCGGAGGGGACGTCACGAAATAGATCCATTATGCGTAGCTCCTGGCCCAAAAATCGGGCCCAGCATTCGCCGGGGCTCGACCCCACCCAATGTCAGGGGGGCGCTGGTCCGGAACAGTCAGTCAAAACCAACCGGAATCAGATGATTCCTTCGGTCACGGAACGCGGCAGGCCAGGACGGCATGCCAGCGGCAGACGTTGTAGCAATTCCATTCTGGAGATCAAGAGAAAATGCGATCGGCGACGGAGGGGCGGGGGGAATCACTACGGGGGCAACCCCTCCCCCCCTCCTCGGGGGTTTCTACGGGGTTTCTGAGCAAGCCAAGCGATCCCGTACGGGAGGGATGCTGCCGCAGACCACCCTTTGCGCAGCAACGCGGAGGGGGCAAAGATCACTTTCTCGGGGCGCACCGGCCTGAGCCTTACGGCGCAAAAACCTCTTGCCACGATGCAACGAGATGCTAGTGACCGCGCCTCCCTTGGGGCTGTAGCTCAGCTGGGAGAGCGCTGCATTCGCATTGCAGAGGTCAGGGGTTCGATCCCCCTCAGCTCCACTGAAAGACCGACTTTCCCGCAATGGAAGCGTCGGTTGCCGTTCGGCCCCGCACGGGGCTGCGCGGACCGTTTTTGTCGGCGCGCACTCGCGGATGGTAGTGCGCCGCACTAAGAGGGCGCGGACTGGCCTCATCGGCTCCCGCGCGCAGGGCAGCTTTACGGCAGAGGCGAGAGAAGGAGACCCATGACGCCAGACCAAGAGATTGCGTTTTCGCGCGCTAGCCTACTGCTACGCGTCTGGCTGGGCGGCAACATGCTGATCGTGCATGGCATCCCCAAGGCAATGAACGCCCAGTCCTTCGTGGACAGGGTGGACAGCTGGATGCCCCGGTTTCCGCACATCGACTGGGTGGGGATGATGGGCGGCGGCGCGCTGGACGGCCTCGCCCACAAGCTTCCCCAGGTTCCGAGTTTGGGATGGGCCGCAATCCTGGCCGAGACGGTCGGTTCTGTCTGCCTCGTCTTCGGGTTCGCAACGCGATGGTCTGCGACCTTCCTCTTTGTGACGATGCTGGTGGCAGGCTTGGGCGCCCATTCCGGGGATTCCTGGAAAGAGCGCGAGTTTGTCTTCACCTATGCCGTGATGGCATTGTCGCTCATCGTCATGGGTGGCGGGCTCTACTCTTATGATGGCCGGAGGCTCTCATGAGCGAGCAGGTTCGGACCATGTTTGCGGAGATCGCTCCCTCCTACGACCGGACCAATTCGGTGCTGTCGATGGGGATTCACCACCTGTGGCGGCGGCGGACGGTAGCTGCGTCTGGTGCGAAGCCGGGCGATGCGGTGCTGGACTGCGCGACGGGCACGGGCGACCTGGCGCTGGGGTTTAAAGCCGCAGTGGGCGAGAGCGGCCGAGTGGTCGGGACGGACTTCTGTGCAGAGATGATGGAGACCGGTCCGGCGAAGGCGGCGGCGCGTGGGTTGCCGGTGACCTTCGAGGTGGCCGATGCGATGGCGCTGCCCTACCCTACGGGTTCGTTCGACATCGCCTCGATCTCGTTCGGCATCCGGAATGTGGACGACCCTGTGGCGTGCCTTCGGGAGATGGCCAGGGTGGTCCGGCCGGGCGGACGGGTGGTGGTGCTGGAGTTTGGTCAGCCGCGCGGCCTCTTCGGAGCAATCTACCGCTGGTATAGTAGCGTGGTGATTCCCTTTGTGGGCGGGCTGCTGAGTGGTCGACGGGCAGCCTACGACTACCTGCCTCGGACTTCGGCGGCCTTCCCTGCGGAGGATCGGTTTGTGGGGTTGATGGAGCAGAGCGGCGCCTTCTCGGAGATGCGGTATGAGCGGCTGACGCTCGGGATTGCAGTGCTCTACGTGGGGCTGGTTGGTGCGCGGAAGATCGAGGGTGGTGCAGAAACGGCGCAGGTAGGTGGCTGACATACCTTGACAGGGCCGGCTCATTCTCTATGGTGCGCCGCCCGCGACAGGTGGTTTTTCCCTTAGGGAGAAGCTGGTCGCCATTGGAGGAAGACGATGAAGCGCACATTTCAGCCCAGCAATCGCCGCAAGCTCAACAAGCATGGTTTCCGCAAGCGGATGGCCTCCAAGGGTGGCCGTGACGTCATCGCTCGCCGCCGTGCGAAGGGTCGTAAGCGGCTGACGTCGTCAACGCACCGCAAGTAGGCGGTTGTGTGACGGAGGGTGATCGACCCGCAATCGACCGGAGTTTTCCGAAGTCGGTACGGGTGCTTCACCGCACGGAGTATCTCCGTGTGCAGCAAGGTGGAAGGAGGTTTGCAACTCCTCGCCTTGCTTTTATGTTTTTGCCCGCCGAGTCCGGTCTTCGGCTCGGAGTGACGGTCTCGAAGAAGGTGGGGCCCTCTGTGACCCGGTCGCTGGTGAAGCGCCGGCTGCGCGAGGCCTTCCGTCTGAACCGGCACGCCTGGCCCATCGACGGCGTGGTGGTGGTGGTGGCGCGGGCGCCCGCTGCCCTGGCGAGCTTGCAGGAGCTCGAGGCTGACTTCTTCGCTTGGGCCCGCTTTATGAAGCGGAGCGCTCGGTGAAACAGGTGGCACGGTCGCTGATGTGGCTCATCGGCTGTTACCAGCGCTGGATCTCGCCTGCGCTGCCGCCCTCTTGCCGCTTCCATCCGACCTGCTCGGAGTACACAAAGATCGCCATCGCGGAACATGGCGTGGTAAGGGGCGGTTGGCTTGGCCTCCGTCGAATTGCCCGCTGCAATCCATTCTGCGAGGGAGGCATCGACCCGGTTCCCCCGGCAGGCCTGCCTCAGCCGCCCCCACGAGAAGAAACGAGACAATGAACGAAGAAGTCCCCAATTCTCAGCGCAATATTCTGATCTTTCTGGTTGCCTGCGCGGTTCTCTTTGCGGTCGGTCAGCAGTTCATGCCGGCACCGGTACCAGCCCCACCTGCGTCGGTAGCGGCAGCGGGCAGCGACGCAGCGGTGGTTGCAGCAGCGGAAGCGCCGGCAGTCGCGCCAGGCGGGAGCGCGTCGGCGGTCCCTCAGCCGGCGGTACTGACGGCGCCGCAGATCATGACGACCGACTCTACGACCTACGCCTTCACCAATGTAGGCGGTCGGGTATCGAAGATTGCGCTGACCAAGCCGGCGCAATGGGCGACAGATGAGCTGGGGATTGGCGTCTTTCCGTCGGGAGCCTCCAAGACGCTGTCGGAGGGGTTGCTGATTCCGTCGATTCCGGAGCTCAAGGAGGACTCGGTCTATGAGCTTGTGAACAGCCTGAGCCAGTCGAACGGGGCTGGCTTTGATCGGCTCGTCTATCGCTGGACCTCGCCGGACGGCCGTTGGCAGGTGGTGAAGAAGTTCGAGCCCGATGCGCGTGCCTTCGGCCTCAAGCTCGAGGTGGAGGTGGTGAATCGGACGGCGACGGAGCAGAAGCTGTCGTCACTTGATGTTGTGGTTACAGGTCTTGCCAGCGAGAGCGGTGGGAGCTTCATGGGCTCCGACGAAGCGGTGGTGGAGGGGCTCTGCGTTGGCCAGGAGACCACCGAGCGGAGCGCAGCCAAGGGGCTCGACGAGACCATTTCAGTGGCGTCCAAGGTCTCCTTCGGCGGCCTGGATGAGCAGTACTTCCTGCACTCGGTGGCGGCGACGACGGAGTCGGGTGCGGCAGCGGAGCTGAGCCGCTGTTCGTTCGGACCGACGATTGATGGCGTGCTGAAGACGACCCTGTCGACGGGGCCCCTTACGGTGGCTGCAAACGGGAGCGCGCGGTCGCATTTTTCGGTCTATGCAGGCCCGAAGACGGAGCAGTTTCTGGGCGCCTACCCCCATGGCCTGACGGGGTCGATCAACCTTGGCTGGTTCAGCTTTCTGGCGGTGCCCATCCGCTGGACGCTGGTCTTCTTCCACGGCTGGGTGAACAACTGGGGTTTGGCGATTATCCTGCTGACGATCGCGATCAAGATCCTGCTCTACATGCCGACGGCGAAGTCGATGCGGAGCATGGAGAAGCTGCGTGAGATTCAGCCGAAGGTTGCAGAGCTTCAGAAGCTCTATGCCAACGACCAGATGAAGCTGGCGGAGGCGCAGATGAAGCTCTTCAAGGAGGCGGGGACCTCGCCCTTTGGTGGTTGCCTTCCGACGCTTCTTCAGATGCCTATCTATGTCGCGCTCTACCGAACGGTGTGGGGCTCTGCGGAGCTCTACCGCGCGGAGTTTGTCTTCTGGATCACGGACCTGTCGAAGCGCGATCCCTACTTTGCGCTGCCGGTGCTGATGGGCGTGATGATGTTTGCGCAGGTGCGTCTGACGCCGCAGGCGGTGGACAATCCGCAGATGAAGATGATGCAGAACATCATGCCGTTCCTGTTTACGACGATGATGCTGTTCCTTCCGAGCGGCCTGGTTCTCTACATTGTTGTGAACACGGTGCTGAGCATCGCGCAGCAGTTGTGGATCAAGCGTGAGATGGAAATCGAAAAAACTAGCCTCCTAAATGCGTAGACCGTAAAGTGCCCTCATTCCCCCCCCCTGTAACAAGGATGTCCCGTGGCTAACGACAAGAAGACTGCTGCTGCTAAGAAGCCCGCCGCCAAGGTGGCTGCCCCCGCCGCGAAGGCTGCTACTCCGGCCGCGAAGCCCGCCGCTAAGGCGCCCGCGAAGGCCGCCCCGAAGGCTGCTGCCAAGCCCGCCGCCAAGGCGCCCGCGAAGCCCGCCCCGAAGGCTGCTGCCAAGCCCGCCGCCAAGGCGCCCGCGAAGCCCGCCCCGAAGGCTGCTGCCAAGCCCGCCGCAAAGGCGCCTGCGAAGGCCGCTCCGAAGGCTGCTGCCAAGCCCGCCGCTAAGGCGCCTGCGAAGGCCGCTCCGAAGGCTGCTGCCAAGCCCGCCGCCAAGGCGCCTGCGAAGGCCGCTCCGAAGGCTGCTGCCAAGCCCGCCGCCAAGGCGCCCGCGAAGGCTGCCCCGAAGGCTGCTGCCAAGCCCGCCGCCAAGGCGCCTGCGAAGGCTGCCCCGAAGG
>JBIIFW010000201.1:0-5016 GCA_044236985.1 Bradymonadia bacterium
GCGGAGTTTGGCGAGGGCTTCGCCGCGGTGGCTCAGGGCGTTCTTCTCGGCGGCGGAGAGGGTGGCAAGCGGGCGGCCGTCGTCGAGCCGGAAGTAGGGGTCGTAGCCGAAGCCGCCCTGCCCTTCAGCGGTGTCGCAGACGGCGCCCTCCATGGTGCCCGAGAAGGTATGGAGGGTGAGGTCGCCGAGGTCGAGGGCCCGCGCATCCGAGTCGGCGTTGGCGATGAGGTCGCGCTCGTCGGCGCGGGGGGCGAGGCCGGTGGGCAGTGCGACAGCGATGACGCAGTGGTAGCGGGCAGTGCTGATCCGTTTTCCGCGCAGGAGGAGCTCGCGCACCATGCGGGCGTTGTTGTCGGCGTCGGAGGCGCCGAGGCCTGCGAAGCGGGCCGAGTAGACGCCGGGGGCGCCGTCGAACGCATCGATAGAGATGCCGCTGTCATCGGCCAGTGCCGGCAGGCCTGTGGCGCGGGCATAGGCGATGGCCTTCACAACCGCGTTGGCTGCGAAGGTGGTGGCCCACTCATCGACCTCGAGGGTCAGGCCTGCAGCCTTCGGTGTGCGAAGTTCGACGCCGAAGGCGGAAACGATGGCGAGGATCTCCTCGGCCTTATGGGCGTTGCCGGTGGCGAGCTGCCAGGTGGTGGTCATGGGCGGAGGCCGAGTCGGGTGGCGGCATCGCCGAGTGCGTCGAGCTGGAGCTGGCGGAGGGTGGCGATGCCGCCCGTGCCGAGGTCGATGAGGGCGTCGAGTTCGGCCCGCTTGAGGAGACCGCCCTCCCCTGTGGCCTGGACCTCGACCATGTCGCCGCTGCTGGTCATGACGAGGTTCATATCGACCTCGGCGCGGGAGTCTTCGATGTAGTCGAGGTCGAGGAGCGGGCGGCCGCCATAGATGCCGCAGGAGACGGCGGCGACGGAGCCGGTGAGGGGCGAGCTCTCGATGCGGCCGTCACGGAGGAGCTTGTCGACGGCGAGCGCGAGGGCGACCCAGGCGCCGGTGATGGAGGCGGTGCGGGTGCCGCCGTCGGCCTGCATGACCTCGCAGTCGAGGTGGATGGTGTTGAGACCGAGCTTGGGGAGGTCGATGATGGCGCGGAGGGAGCGGCCGATGAGGCGTTGGATCTCGTGGGTGCGGCCCTGGATGCGGCCCTTGGCGGACTCGCGGTCGGTGCGGTGGGGCGTGGAGCCGGGGAGCATGCAGTACTCCGCGGTGAGCCAGCCGCCGACGGCTTCGCGGTGCTTGGGGACGCCCGCGGTAACGGAGGCGGTGCAGAGGACCATGGTCTTGCCGGCGCGGATGAGGAGGCTGCCCGCGGGCAGGACGGTGAAGCCGGGGTGGAGCTCCACGCGGCGGAGTTGATCGGGGGCGCGGCCGTCGTGGCGAGGTGGGGTCATGGGAGGTCCAGCGTGGGTGCGGAGCGGGTGGGCGAGGTTGGGGGTGTGGTGGCCGCCGGGTCGGCGCCTGGTTCGACCGGCGGCGCTGGCCTCGATGCGTCGGGCGAGGCCACGGGGAAGTCGCCCTTTGCGAGGGTTTCGTCGAAGCGCAAGAGACCGTCGATGAGGGCCTCGACGGTGCAGGCCTGCCAGGCGGGGAGCGGGATAAGGCGCCCCTCTTCGGGGTGGGAGAGGAAGCCCATCTCGACGACAATTCCGGGCATGTAGAGGCCGCGAAGCACGCGAAAGCGGCCCTGCTTGACCTCGCGATCGTAGGCGCCCGTGGCGGCGATGGCGGACTGCTGCATGATTTCGGCAGCGACGAGGCCGAGATTGGTGGCGGCCGCTCTGCGCAGGTCGTCGAGGACGACGGCGGTGTCGTCGCCTACCACGCCAACCTCTGCGGCAATGCTGCAGGCGCCTTCGGCTTCGCGGCCCGGTACGGGGTCGCCCGGGACGGTGCCGACGGGCGCAAGGGTGAGCGTCTCGATGCCCTGCGCCTCGGGGTTGGGCGCGGCGTTGAGGTGGAGGCTGAGGAAGAGTTCGGGGTTCCAGAGGTTGGCCAGATGGGCGCGGTGCTGGAGGGAGAGGTCGATGTCGGCGGAGCGGGTGAGTCGCGCATCGAGGGCGGGGTCGACCTCATGGAGTCGGTCGCGGAGCCGCTTGGCGATGAGGAGGACGAGGTGTTTTTCGGCAATCTCGGCGACGCCGATGGTGCCAGGTTCACCGCCGCCATGTCCTGGGTCGATAAGGAGCCGTTGGAGCGCGACGAAGGGGCGGCGCGGGATCTGGGGTCCGGGACAGCGGAGCGGGGCTGCCGGTGTGGCAGCAGCCGCTGGAGCAACCGCGGCGACCGTCAGGAGGAGCGCTGCGAAGGTTGCGACGGTGTGTCGGGTTCGTAGCGCGGCCACGCGGCTCTCAGAAGCGGAAGTAGAGGAGACCCTGGAGGTCCAGATGAACCGAGGTGGCGTCGCCCACCAGCCCCATCAGGTAGCCCCCTGCGTTGATGCCTACGCTGTCGGTGAAGGCATACCGGAGCCCGCCACCGCCACCTGCGTGGAAGGGGCCTTCGCTGGTGGTGACATAGGTCTCTTTGTCGGCAACATAGACGAAGTGGCGGACGTAGCCGTAGCCGAGCCCGCCCTCGACGTAGAAGTCGAGCTTGCTGGTGTCGGTGAGATACTTTCGGATCTTGGCGCCGAAGAGGGGTTCGAGTTCGGTGCCCGACTCAAGAGTAACGATCTGGAGGCGGACGAAGGGGATGACCTCGAGCGGCTCCCCAATCCTGTAGCCAACCTCTGCGCTGATATGTCCTGGGGTGAGCGCGACGCCCGAGCCGAGTTTGACGTCGGTGACGACATCGGGCTCACCGGTGGCGAGGCCGGCGCCGAACCCTCCGCCGACGGCGAAGGAGAAGTTCTTCGCCTTGCCGGAGGCGCGGTCGTCATCTTCGAGTGCGCCCCAGTCGGAGCCGCGGCTCTTGGAGGCTGCGGCCGTCTGCGGGGGGCGGCTGGCGCGGGCGACGGGTGCGGGCGCGGCGGTCGCCGGCAGCGCGATGCGGAAGGGGGTGGCGGGGCTGCCGGAGGTGGCGAGCAGCTGGCCGGCGCGGTCGAGGACCTCGAGGTAGTACTCGACGCCTGCACCGACGACGGAGCTGCCGGGGATGCCGCCCTGGAAGCTGACGCCGTCGCGCTGCGGGGCGAGCTCCACGGCGCGGAAGAGGGGCTCACCGATGGTGCGGAACTGAAGGTTGACCTTGGCGACCGGGACGGTGACCGGGATGCGTGCCGCGATGCCGAGCGGTTCGCGAGCGCGGGCTTCGCGGGGGGGCATGTGCTCGATGAGGCCTTGGGCCGGCGCAGCGACGGGCGCAGGCGGGGCCACGGGCGGCGGGGTGTAACCGCCGACGCCCATGGCGCTCAGCGAGGGGAGCGTGCCGGCGGGAGCGGGCGGCGCCTGCGGGAGGAGGGTGGGCGTGGGGCGCGGCGCGGGAGGCGCGATTGGAGCGGGGCGGACGGCGACGGGGTTTGCGAGGCCGCGGGCGCGCTGCAGGAGGGTCTCGAGGGCCGGCGTGGCGTAGTTGGGGTGGAGGCGGGCGTTGGGGTCAACCAGCATGGCCTGGACGAAGGCGTTGACGGCATCTGCCTCGGCTCCGGAGGCAGCGTATCGGACGACGCCGTCGAGGAGGTAGAGGTCTGCGGCGGCGCGTGAGCGGAGGCCGGTCTGCCGGATGATGGCGACGCCCTGCTGGAGCAGCCCGATGGAGGCGTTGAAGTCGAAGTTGTCGTAGGCGGCCGCTGCGTTGTTGAGGATCTGGATGACGTTGCCGTCTGCGGCGGCGAGCGCTGCAGGCGGGAGCTGCTGGGCGCGCGCAGGAGCGACCGCCGCGCAAGAAAGTCCCAGGGCCAAGAGAGCGACGGAGAGTCGGAGTTTGGTCATCGTCGTGGAACCTGCTTTGAGCGACTAGCGCTTGAGGATGTGAAATTCGACGCGGCGATTGGCAGTTCTGCCGTCGGCGGTCGCGTTGTCTTGGAGCGGGTTGGTCTCGCCGAAGCCCTGCGCTTCGAAGCGTGCGAGGTCGACGCCGGCCTGCACGAGGTAGGCGCGGACCGCCTCGGCGCGGGACTGGCTGAGCTGGAGGTTGTGGGTGTCGCTGCCGCGGTCGTCGGTGTGGCCTTCGATGCGGATCTGCATCTCGGGGTAGCGGATCATGATGCCGGCAACCGCGTCGAGCACCTGGAAGGAGATGGCGCCCTTGAGGCGGGCGGAGTCGGTCTCGAAGTTGATCTGCTGCTTGATCTCGATCTGCTCGGCGGTGACGCGGACGAGGGCCTTGGACTCTTCGGGGCAGCCGTCGGTGTCTTCGTCGCCGTCAAAGTCCTCGGGCTCATCCATGCAGGCGTCGGTGGCGTCGGGGATGGTGTCCTGATCGTTGTCGAGCTCGGGGCAGCCATCGAAGTCTTCGAAGCCATCGGTGTCTTCGGGGACCATGGGGCAGCGGTCGGCCTGGTCGGTGACGCCATCTTGGTCGTTGTCGAAGTCGGGGCAGCCGTCGGTGTCTTCGAAGGTGTCGAGGTCTTCGGGCTGGTCGGGGCAGCGGTCGAGTGTGTCTTTGATGCCGTCGCCGTCGCGGTCGTCGGAGCAGGCGTCGCCGATGCCGTTGAGGTCGGTGTCGCGCTGGTCGTTGTTTGCGACAGCAGGGCAGTTGTCGGGCTGGTTGGGGATGCCATCTCCGTCCAAGTCCGGGTCACAGGCGTCGCCGAACTTGTCGGCGTCGAGGTCGCGCTGGTCGGGGTTTGGCACGGTGGGGCAGTTGTCGACGTTGTCGTTGATGCCGTCGCCGTCGGAGTCTTTGTTGGGATTGAAGCACTCGGGGCGGGGGTCGAGGGCCTCCTGCAGTTCGCTGAGGCTCTCTTTGGCGATGGCCATGTGGCGCTCGGCGTCGAGCACCTTGCCGCGCTGCATCTCATGCTTGGTGAAGGCGAGGTGGGTCTCGAAGGTGGCGAGGGGCTCCTCGATGCGGCAGCGGAGTGCGGGCTCGTGGAGTCGGCGGGCCTCGCTGGTGCCGACCTCGCTGAAGCGG
>JBIIFW010000200.1:0-5016 GCA_044236985.1 Bradymonadia bacterium
GGCTTGACAGGTGAAAATGGAGCGCGTTAGTGGCGGCAAGCGCGGAGGTTACCTCGGTGGAAGGCGGGTCGCAAAAGCAGGGCGATTTGGTGGCCCAGCATAGTTGGCTGGTTCGGCATGTGGCCTTTCGTTTGAAGACGACGCTTCGGCTGCGATTCGCGCTGGAGGAGTTGGAGCAGATGGGGATGCTGGGGCTGCTGGAGGCGGCTCGCCGTTTCGACACGGCCTCGTCTGCCTCGTTCGGTACCTATGCCTATTATCGGATCCGCGGTGCGATTCTGGACGAGGCGCTGGCCCAGCAGGGACTGAAGCGGTCGCAGGCTGCTGCGATTCGTCGTGTTCGGGCGATGGGTGACGCACTTGAGGGGTTGTCGGAATCGGCGGAGCCGGTGTCGGATATGGACTATCTGGTGCATGCGATGGCGTGCGCTACGACGGCGAGCGAGGTGATGGAGTCTGCGACGGCTGAGCTCGAGGAGTCGGAGGAGCTAAGCGGCTACACGGCATCACCGGAGCAGGTTGCGGAGCAGTCAATGTCGAAGGCGCTGGTGCGTCGCCTGCTGGGCCATCTACCGGAGGAGGAGCGTGAGCTTCTGGAGGACTGCTACTTTTCGTCGATGAGTCTGTCGGAGCATGCGGAGCGAACCGGCCGGAGCAGGAGTTGGGCCTGCAGAGCGCACGCGCGGGCGCTGCTTCGTCTGCGAGAGCTGATGGCGAGCGCGTCGTCAGGCGAGGAGGGGTAGGCGGGTGACTCGGGAACGGTCGCGGACTGGGGGAATGTGGGTAGCGTTGGTGCTGCTCGGTCTGGCGATTTCGGGATGTCGGGTTGCGGTCACGGACTGCATCGATCGCGAAGAGGCGGAGGAGTCGGGGTGGCAGCTTCGTCGGGCGGGTTTTGACGCGTCGTCGGAACGGTGTGGGCGAGGTCGGATGGTTACGGTGCCTCGCTGGGACGGTGCTGGAGCACAGGGGGCTGTGTCGGCGTTGGGGTTGCCGCGTCGGAGGCTGGCTGTTCCAAAGCCGGAGATTGGGATGTGGCCGTCTGCGTCGGATCGCGCGCGTTTGGCGCGGCACGAGGTGGGCGCTCGGGCTGCCGCGGTGGTGCGCGGGCTGCCGCAGGTGGAGGATGCCTGGGTGGAGCTTCGCGCGGAGGGATCAGGCGAGGTGGCGACGGCGACGGTGGTCATGCGTGAGGGTTCGGCGGACTGGGCGCAGGTGGAGCGTGCGGTGCGTGGAATGGAGGGGCTGAGCGGGGTGGCACGGATCGAGCGTATCGGGACGACAGTTCCTCGGCTGTCGGCGGGTGTGAGATGGGCCAAGGTGGGTCCGTTTCGCGTGGATGCGGGGCAGGCAGGACTTCTTCGTTGGTCGTTCGTCTCGGTGTTGTTGCTGTTGTCGGTTTTTGCCGGGCTTCTGGCAACCGCGGGTCGCCGGGGTTCACGGTGACGGGCTGGGGTTGGAGGAGGGTAGAGGAAGGCTCGGAGTGGCTTCTGGCATCGGGCGTTGTGGGCTGGGTGAGCCAGCAGGAGGAGGCGACGGCGAAGGGGATCGTGGCGGAGCTGTCGCAGCTGGAGGCGCGACGGGCCCGGTTGGAAGAGGAGTTGATGACGGCGGTGGCCTCTGCGCGGGCGGAGGCGCTGGCCTCGTCGCTGCATGAGATGGAACGGATGCTGGATGTGCTTGCGGGTCGTCCGCAGGAGGTGGCGCGCCGTACTGCGATGCTTGCGATGCTGATCGCAGAGGCGATGCTGGGACGTCTTGCTGAGCAGGAGGCAGCGGTCCTCGATGTTTTGCTGTCGCGCGCACTGGAGGGTTTGGCAGGCGAGCGTGAGCTTGTGGTGCGTGCGGCGCCGCGGATTGCGGCCTCGGTTCAGGCACGCTTGGGCGAGAGGGCGGAAGGGGTGGCGGTGCGTGTGGATGGCAGTTTGAGCGGTGCTGATCTGGTGGTCGAGTTTGCTCGCGGTCAGAGCGACGCTCGTCTGCGGAGTCAGTTGCAGCTGTTACAGGGTCTGCTCGAGGTTTGCCCGGATGAGCTCAGCTAGCCGCGCTGCCTGGGTGAGGTTGCTGGACGAGCGGCTTCGTTCCGGTCGTCCAGCGCTGCTGTCTGGTCGGGTGGCGTGGGTAGGCGGTGGTCTGATCGAGGCCTGCGTGTCTGATGTGGTGGTGGGGCAGCTGTGTGAAATCGAGGTTGGAGCGGGGTCTGTCCGGGCAGAGGTGGTAGGGGTCGAAGGCGAGCGTGCGCGGCTGCTTCCGTGGGGGAGTGCGGAGGGGGTGGGTGTAGGTGGTCGGGTTCGGGTTCGACGCACGGCCGGCGGCCGTATGCGGGTGGAGGAGGCGCTGGGCCGCGTGTTGGACGGGCTCGGCGAGCCGATCGATGGCGGTGCTGCGGTGGCTCGCCTGCCCGAGGCTTCGCCGAGTGGGTTTTTGCGCAGGTCTGTGGGCGTCGCGGATCGGTTTGAGACAGGGGTGGCAGGGCTGGATGCGCTGTCGCCGATCGGGCGGGGTGCGCGCGTCGCGGTGATTGGTGAGGCGGGTTCCGGAAAGACCTATCTGTTGCGGCAGCTGCGCGAGCGGATGTCGGAGGATGTGGTGGTCATCGGTCTGGTGGGGGAGCGGGCGCGCGAGGCGTCTGCGCTGGTAGCCGAGGTGTTGGGAGGCCCGCTGTCGGCACGGACGACGGTGGTGGTGGCGAGTTCGGAGGCGGCTGCATCGGAGCGGGTTGCTGCTGCGGAGCTGGCTGCGGAGCTTGCGGACGGGTGGCGCGGCCGCGGGCGCTCCTGTCTGCTGCTGCTGGACTCGCTGACGCGGTATGCGCGGGCGCTGCGTGAGGTTGCTCAGGTACGAGGAGAGCCGATGAGCGCGTCGGGCTTTCCCGTGACGATGGGGTCGTCGATGGCGCGGCTGCTGGAGCGGGCCGGTGCGGGGTTGGAGGGATCTGTGACGGGTATCTACTCGGTGTTGTCGTCTTCGGAGGCGGAGCAGGGGGTGGTCGCGGAGGAGGTTCGGAGTCTGGTGGATGTTCAGCTGGTGTTGCGCCGTCGTCTGGCGGATCGAGGTCAGTTCCCTGCGGTGGATTGGGTGGCGAGCATGAGCCGGCTGTCCGACGACCTGCTGACACCGGAGGAGCTGGATGTTGCACGGGTGTGCCGAGGTGGGTTGGGCCTTCTGGAGCAGCACCGCGATGCGATCGATCTCGGATACTATCGGCCGGGGAGTCGTCCTGCGTTGGATGCAGCGATCGCGGAGGAGGAGGCAGTTCGCCGGGCGCTGACGGGTGGGTCGGGCGCTTCGTCTTGGTCGGAGCTCCGGGCAATCGCATGGCGGTTGCGGAGGTGAGGCTGGCAGTGCTGGCGATGGAGGGGATGCGACTGGAGTCGCAGCTGGTGGATGCCTCGGCACGGCTCTTACGGGCCAGTGGTCGGCAGGCGGCATGCGAAGCTGCCTGTGCCGTCGCTGCATCCCGATGGGAGGCGGCAGAGCGTGCTGCGCGGTATGATGAGGGTGTGGGGCCGGAGGGTCAGACGGTGGCGGCGCTTGAGGCGGGTCGGGCGGAGCGGTTGGCCGCTATGACAGGGCTGCGTCCGGAGCTGGATGCGGCGCAGCAGGCGGTGGTGTCGGCAGCGGCCGAGGTTGCCTTGGCGGAGGCGGAGGAGCTGTCGGCGCGGCAGGCGCTGGAACGGCACCGGCGGGTGGTTGGGCGTCGGCAGGCGGCGGGCCGTTCGGGGGAGTCGGGGTGATTGCGCTTGCGTCTGTCGGCCGGAATGGGTGACGGTGTGGCGAGGCGGAGGTGTACGTGTCGGAAGGGTTGCCGTTTTCGAAGTTGACGGAGGGGAGCAGCGTTGCGCTGACGGGGACGGTGGGTCGTGTGCGTTACCGGTCGTCGGACGGTCAGTTTGCCGTGTTCACGATGCTGAGTGAGACGCGCGAGAGTTGGGTCGTACGGAGTCGTGCTGGGAGCATCGAGGAGGGTGAGCGGGTGCGTGTCTCGGGCAGGTTGAAGCGGTTCCGGACGGGGGAGTTGCAGGTTGAGGCGGAGCAGGTGGAGGTGGTGTTGCCTGTTGAGCGGGCCGGCATGGTTGCCTTTCTTGGCTCCGGGGTGCTGCCAGGTGTTGGCGAGGCCTGGGCGACGAAGATTGTGGCCGCGTTCGGCGCGCGGACCTTTGAGGTTCTGGACGAGGAGCCGGAGCGTCTGCTGACGCTTCGCGGCTTCGGCGCGAAGCGGTTGGCGGAGGTGAAGGAGCGGTGGCAGGCGCGCCGCTCAGACCGCGAGGTGATGTCGTTTCTGCAGGGGCTCGGACTTACGGCGGCGCTGGCGGCGCGGGTCCACAAGGCATTTGGGAGTGGTACAGCGCGTGTGGTGCAGGAGAACCCCTACCTGCTTGCGCGTGTGGTGCACGGGGTGGGATTCCGCCGTGCGGATCAGATTGCAGCGCAGGTTGGCATTGTAGGAGATGATCCGCGTCGTGCGCTGGCGGCTGTCTATCATGCTGTTCTGGTGGCGGAGGACGAGGGACATACGGCGGCCGGCTCGGAGTGGTTGGAGCAGCTGGCGATGGAGGTTGCGGGGCTGAGCGGTTCGGTGGTGTCGCGAGCGATTGCGGCGGCGTTGCAGGAGGGCGAACTGGAGGCCTGCGAGGCGACGCTCGCCGACGGGGCGCGGCAGTCCGGCTATCAGCGAAAGGAGATGAGCGGGCTCGAGGAGCGGCTGGCGGAGCAGGTCGTCGCACTTGCCGGAAGGCAGGGGGCGTGGGGTCCGAGCCGGGCAGAAGAGGTAGAGGCGAGCGGCGGTGGAGGCGCGGTGCGGTTGGCAGCGACGCAGGTTGCGGCGTTGCTCGGGATTTCTCGCAGTGGTCTGGCGGTGCTGACGGGCGGTCCGGGAACGGGCAAGACGACGATCGTGCGGACTTTCGCAGAGCAGGTGTTGCGCGCTGGGGGCCAGGTTGCGCTGGCGGCGCCGACCGGACGGGCGGCGCGCCGGATGCAAGAGGCTACTGGGATCGTGGCAAAGACGGTGCA
>JBIIFW010000202.1:0-5012 GCA_044236985.1 Bradymonadia bacterium
TGAGGCGCAGCACCGCCGGCCCCTGACCGGCTGCCTTCAAGCTCTTCTGCGTGACGGGTGCATGGAGCGCCAACATACGCTCCCGCTCCTCCGGCCGAAGCACCGAGGCAACCGCTGCTGCCTGCTCCCCGCGCTCTGCCGCAGCATGCAGGCCGCGCTCTGCCGCGCGGAGCGCTGTCTCTGCCGCGTCCTTCTCAAACAACCCTCCGAAGCGGAGCTGCACCCAGCGGCTCGCGGCTGGCAGGTGTTCGGTTCGGAAACGATTGAGCCCGGCCGGCGCCTGATCCCCGATGCGCTGCAGCTCTTCGCCCAGACGGGGAACCATCAAGGCTCCCGCAGCGACCGTGAGGCTGATGGCAACGCCATAGACGCCCGCCACGGCAAGCCCGCGCGAAACCGGCCGTCCCCTCACCTTCCCTACGCTCGCCCAGGCTACGAGCGGCTCGATCAGGTAGACAATCAGGACCGCCAGAAAGAAGGGGGCGAGCACCTGGCGGAACACCGCCGCAACCAGCAGCAAGAGACCGAAGAAGAGCGCGGCAACCGCGTGCTCGCGCAGCAGCGCTTTGAGACCGCCGCGCAGCGCCATCACGCCCCTCCGATCGCACCGTGAAAGGCTGCAAAGGCGCCGAGCGCATCGTGCGGTCCGGGGCCTGCCTCGGGGTGGTGCTGCACGCTAAAGGCCCGCATGCTCGGCATCGACACCGCCTCGATGGTCTCGTCGTTGAGGTTGCGCTGCGTCACCTGCACCGCATCGGGGATGGTCTCCCACTGCACTGCGTAACCATGGTTCTGGCTCGTGATCTCAATCCGGCCCTCGCCGCGAAGGCCGGCGGGCTGGTTGGGGCCGCGGTGGCCAAAGGCGAGTTTGAAGGTCGAAGCGCCGAGCGCGCGGCAGAGCAGCTGGTGGCCGAGGCAGATGCCGAAAATCGGGAGCTCTCCAACCAGCTCTCGGACAACCGCTGTCTCGGCATCCATGCGGCCCGGATCGCCGGGGCCATTCGACAGCAGCAGCCCCGCTGCGCCATAGGCCTTGAGCTCCGACGCGGAGGTTGCGTGAGGGAGCAGCAGCAGCCGAATCGGCCGCTCGAGGAGCCGGCGCAGGATGCTCCACTTGATCCCGTAGTCGAGGGCTACAACCAGCGGCAGTGCCGAATCGTCGGCGCTCCAACCCTCCGACAGCGGACGAAAGGCTGGCCGCGTCGGCATGTAGCTGTCGCCCGTCGGCTCGGCATGAACGATGGTCGGCTGGCGGACAGAGACAGCCGCCACATGGTCAATGCTGTCGTAGGCAGGCGCCTTGGCGATGATGTCGAGCAGTTCGGGCAGGTCTGCCCGGGTGCGACCGTGCGCAACGCAGCCCATGATGGCACCTCCGTCACGGACACGACGGGTGATCGCACGGGTGTCCACACCCGCGACGCCCACAACCCCGTGCTCGACCAGGAAGCCATCGAGCGTCTGCGTAGCCCGGTGGTTCGAGGCCACCCGCGAGGCCTCCCGCACCACAAAGCCTGCGACATGGGGCGCAGCCGACTCTCCGTCGAAGGGGTTGATGCCGTAGTTTCCCACATGCACGGTCGTCATGGTCAGGATCTGGCCTCGGTAGGAGGGGTCGGTGAGGATCTCCTGGTACCCCGTCATCGAAGTATTGAAGACGACTTCGCCGACGCTGACGCCATCGGCTCCCATCGCCTCGCCCTCGAAGAACCGACCGTCTGCCAATGCGATGATTGCGGGTTTTGACCTCACGCCTGCCTCACAAGGTTGCCTACAAACTAATCAACTGACTGAAAAATCCGTTCTGTGCGAACGCCGCTTCCCGACTCGCTGCTGAAGAAGATGAAGAGCGCCTTGCCCTTGATGTTGTCCTGCGGGACCTGGCCCCAGCAGCGGCTATCGGAGCTGTTATCGCGGTTATCACCGATGGCGAAGAAGTTCCCCTCGCGCACCGTGATCGGCCCGAAATCGGGATCGCGCCCTGAGTAGCCTGTCGCGTAGTTGGGGCCGCTGCTCATCGTCTCGCGGGAGTAGGCGTAGAAGGTCTTTGCGCCCTGCGGGGTCTCGATGGGTTCGCGCGGAACCGGCTCTCCATTGAGGAAGAGCTGGTTGTTGCGGAGCTCCACAGTATCGCCAGGTAGGCCGATGACCCGCTTGATGTAGTCTTTGCGCTCGCCCAGCGAACCCGGATCGAGGCAGCCCATGGGGAAGCGGGCAGCGTTGTCGATGGTGAGGTCATCAGGCGACGCCGCGGCGCCGTCCGGTCCGAGGCTCGAGATGCGCGGAGCCCCCACAATCGGCTCATAGACCAGCGACCTTCCCCAGCCGTCAACGGCCGGAGGGAGCGCCCCTGCGGCGGCCTCGCGGAGCTCATCGAGCGTCGCGGGCAGCCGTCCACGCGTCGTCTCCACCACCTTCGCTACCTCTTCGTAACGACGGAGGAGCAGCTGCGTTGAGACCTCTTCGACCGGGAAGCCGAAGACCACAATGTCACCCCGCTGCACGTCGTGCCAGCGGGCCACATAGTCGCGTGTGAAGGGCAGCCGGAGGCCGTAGGTGAACTTCTGCACAAAGAGGAAGTCGCCCACCAGCAGGGTCGGCTCCATCGAGGCCGACGGGATTTGGAAGGGCTCGACGATGAAGCCGCGGAGAAGCAGCGCCACGCTGACAGCCATCCCGATCGACTCCACATACTCGCGGAACTTCGACTTCCCGGAGGGCTTCGGTGGCGAACCCGCCGACTTCTTGTCTCCGTCGTCCGACATCACTCAGTCAACCTTGAGCACGGCCAAGAAGGCCTCCTGCGGAATCTCCACCGACCCTACCTGCTTCATCCGCTTCTTGCCCTCTTTCTGGCGCTCGAGAAGCTTCCGCTTGCGCGAGATGTCGCCACCGTAGCACTTCGCCGTAACATTCTTGCGGAAGGCACGGATGGTCTCGCGGGAGACAACCTTGTTGCCGATGGCGGCCTGAAGCGCCACCTCATACTGCTGCCGCGGAATGATCTCACGCAGCTTGCTCGTTAGGAGCTTGCCGCGGTCGTAGGCCGAGTCGCGGTGAACGATGATGCTGAGCGCGTCGACCTTCTCGCCGTTCACGAGCACGTCGAGCTTCACCAGCGTAGCCTCGCGGTAGCCGATGATCTCATAGTCAAACGAGGCATAGCCACGCGACACCGACTTGAGCCTGTCGAAGAAGTCGAACACCACCTCGTTGAGCGGCAGTTCGTAGACGAGCTGAAGCCGCGTCTTTCCAAGATAGTTCATGCCGAGCTGGCGGCCACGGCGCGAGGTGCAGAGCGCGATGACGGCGCCCACATGCTCGGGCGGAACCGGGATGAGCGCCTTGATCCATGGCTCGCGGAACGACTCAATCATGGTCGGGTCGGGCAGCTTGCTCGGATTCTCGACCAGAATCATGCCGCCATCTTTGATGTCGACTTCGTAGACAACCGTCGGGGCCGTCGTGATGAGGTCGAGGTTGTACTCCCGTTCCAACCGCTCCTGGATGATCTCCATGTGCAGCAGGCCGAGGAAGCCGCAACGGAAGCCAAAACCAAGGGCGATGGAGGTCTCGGGCTCGAACCGGAAGGCGGCGTCGTTGAGCTGCAGCTTCTCGAGCGACTCGCGGAGGTCGTCATAGTCCGACGGGTCGATGGGGAAGATACCGCTGAAGACGTTGGGCTTCACATCCTTGAAGCCGACCAGCGGCTCTTCGCAGGGCGCATTGTCGAGCGTGATGGTGTCGCCGATGCGGGTGAGCTTCACATCCTTGATGCCGGTCGCCAGGAAGCCAACGTCGCCGGCCTCCAGGAAGGGCACCTGCGCCGCGAAGGGAGCAAAGATGCCGACCTCGACAACATCACTCGTTGCGCCTGTGGCGAACATGCGCATGCGGTCGCCCTTCTTCACGCGGCCGTTGACCACACGCACCAGCGCGATCACGCCGCGGAAGGCGTCGAACCAGCTGTCGAACACGAGCAGCTGAAGGGGTGCGTCGGGGTCGCCCTTGGGCGGCGGAATCTTCTTGACGATGGCTTCGAGGATTTCGTTGATGCCGATGCCCGCTTTGCCCGACGCCGGGATGGCCTCCGAAGCATCGAGGCCGATGCACTCTTCGATGTCTTCCCGCGTGCGCTCGATATCGGCGCTCGCAAGGTCGACCTTGTTGAGCACCGGGATGATCTCGAGGTTGTTGTCGAGGGCGAGGTAGACGTTGGCCAGCGTCTGCGCCTCCACGCCCTGCGTCGCGTCGACGACCAGAATGGCACCCTCACAGGCGGCCATGCTTCGGCTCACCTCGTAGGTGAAGTCGACATGTCCGGGCGTGTCGATGAGGTTGAGCGTGTAGATCTTGCCATCCGCGGCGGGGAACCGAAGCCGCACCGTCTGCGCCTTGATGGTGATGCCCCGCTCACGCTCGAGGTCCATGTTGTCGAGGAACTGGGCCCGCATGTCGCGGTCTGCAATCCCTCGGGTGTGCTCAATGAGGCGGTCCGCCAGCGTCGACTTTCCGTGGTCGATGTGCGCGATAATCGAGAAGTTACGGACCAACTCCTGAGGCATGACCTTCCCGATGGACGAACGGATACGACTGGGCCGCCGATGAGACAATCAAGGCTGCCAGTTGTGGCAGGGCTGCTACGGAGAGTGCGGCAGGGTGTCAACCCATTGACGCGCGTCTTGCTTGCTCGCGGCGCCTGATTGCGATAGCCTCCGAAGGTCTCTTGTACCCGTTCAGGACCTCACCATGCGCAACCAGTTTTTGGCGCTCCTCTCGCTCTCGATGTTGGCGGCATGCGGAGGCTCCGACGCGAGTCTCCGTGAGCGCACCCAAGACGCACCTTCGCCCCTGCTCGAGCCGATCTACACCGAAGACGGAATGAAGGGCGAGCGGTTCGATCTCAACCTCGACGGTACCGCCGACATCGTGAAGTGGGTCCGCTACCGCGACCGGTCCGGACAGCTCCTCGCCGACGCCCGTCTCAAGGAGCCGCGCGGTGAGTATGTCGA
>JBIIFW010000203.1:0-5009 GCA_044236985.1 Bradymonadia bacterium
GCTCCGACCTGCAGAGCATCATGGCAGCGCCGCCCGACCCAAGCGTGAGCGTGGCGAAGTTGGCGCGGAACTCCTTCTGGTCGATGTTCGGGTCGAGCAGACGGGCGATGGTCGCGGAGATGGGCGGCCGGCTATCCTCGCCGTCGACAATGAGACCGTAGTCGATGCTGCCGTTCTCAATCATCGAGGCGACAAGGTCCATGCCGTTCAGGAAGCCGAGGCAGGCGTTGCCAACGTCGATGTTCATGCAGGTGGAGGGCATGCCGAGGTTGCCGTGAACGATGCAGGCGGTGGAGGGCTCGAGGTAGTCGCGGCAGACAGAGGTGTTGATAAGGATTCCGACGCGGGCGCGCTCGATGCCGGCGCGCTCCAGCGCAATCTCGGCCGCAGCGGTGGCGACGTCGCTGGGCATCTGGCCCTCGTTGAGCCAGCCGCGCGATGCGATACCGGTGAGGCTCTCGAGCAGCCCCGGCTGTACCGCGAGTCGCTCCATCGTTGGAGCAATCTGATGCTCAATCCAGGCAGAGGAGACCCGGTTCGGGGCATCGGCGTGGGCGACAGACAGAATGGATACTTGTTGAAATTTCACGGCACTCCCGCAGCACAACGCCACCGCGGATCATACTCCGCGGCCGCGGGTCTCTAGGGCAGCGCTGCGCCGCCCGTCAAGCAAGTCAAATGCCGCAGCATGTCAGATGAATTGCACCGAATCCTCGGAACAATCTGCTCGACGGGCTGCTCACTTAGGGGCAGGCCATCGTGCCGACGCAGTCGCTGTCGGCACAGTCGATAGTGCCGTCGGCGTCATCATCCGCTCCATTGGCGCAGTTGAGTTCTACAGCCCCGGGGACAATGCAGTTGGGGTCGGTCGCGCAGCCGATGTCATCACAGTCGACGGCGCCGTCGAAGTCATTGTCGATGCCGTCGCTGCAGCCACGGCCCTGCTCAGGAACAACGGCGCCGCAGGCGAAGGAGCTGAAGCAGTCGCTGTCGGCGCAATCGATGGCGCCGTCGCCATCATTGTCGGTGCCGTCACCGCAGCCGCGACCCGTCTCGTAGATGGGTGTGCCCTCGCAGCCGCCGGTGCCGGCGCAGGAGGGGTCGTCGCAGTCGGTGAGACCGTTGCCGTCGTTGTCGATGCGGTCGTTACAGTTGCGGCCTGTCTCAGGCAGGACGGGGAGGCACCCCAGCAACGCAGCGCAGTCGGTGTCGGCGCAATCGGTGGCGCCGTCGCCGTCATTGTCGAAGGCGTCGAAGCATAGCGCATCAACCTCCGCCACCGGGCCGGTGGCGCAGTTGGAAGCCAGGGCGCAGTCGGTGTCATCACAATCGGCTGCGCCATCCGCATCGTTGTCGAGCGTATCACGGCACTGCGTTCCAACCTCGGCGGTCGGCACAAAGCAGTTGGGCGAACCGGCGCAGTCGGTGTCGGCGCAGTCGGCGGCGCCATCGCCGTCATTGTCGGCGCCATCGAAGCAGTCGCGACCTGTCTCGGTGGTCACAGGCGCGCAGCCAGGCGCCATGGCGCAATCGGAATCGTCGCAATCCACAGCACCGTCGCCATCGTTGTCGAAGCCATCGAAGCAGGAGCGGCCCGTCTCCGTGGCGCCTCCTGCGCAGGCAGGCTCGCCCGAGCAGCTGCTGTCGTCGCAGTCCGTCGCACCGTCGAAGTCGTTGTCCGCGCCGTCGAAGCAGAGCGCACCCTCTTCGGTGACGGGAACGTCCGAGCAGAACGGGCCGCCGGCACAGTCGAAGTCATCACAGTCAACCGCCCGATCGCCATCGTCGTCGAAGCCGTTGTCGCAGACCTCGACGAGTTCGATGATACCGCCGTCCGTACCATCGGCGGTCGTATCGACGCCACCATCAGGGTCGAGGCCGCCGTCCGCCGAACCGTCGAAAACATCGCCGCTGCCCGAACTGCCCGAGCCATCGGCGGATGTGTCGGCGGTACCGTTTCCCGACGAAGCTCTCGGCGACAAGGAGGTCCCGCAGGCCGCGAGAAGGAGGAGCAGAAGCGGAGCAGCGAGGGTCTTGTTGTACATTGGGCCTCAGGCGACAGATGCGAGAAAGCGAGCGGAGCAACATCTTACGCTGCGACACCCCGCTTCACCATTTCGTTTCGCCCGCGTCGGCGCGGTTTGTGCATCGGCCTCGCGCCGTCGATGGCGCAGCGCGTCACCGCGCGTCACCGCGAAACCCTTGACGCGTCACCTCAACTACTTACGATACATGCGTTACCCTGCGAGGTCTCTCATGCGAAAGCGTCTCCTTTTTGTGCGCCTGTTGGCCGCCTCTCTCCCCTTGGTCGCCCTTGCTGGGTGCAGCGAAGAGAGCAAGCAGGTCGTCCCCGATCCTACCCTCATCCCGGCCGAAGGTCTGCTTCGGCGCCTCACCGAGACCCAGTTCCAGTCCTCGCTCGCCGCGGTCTTCGGGCCCGAGATTCCTGTCCCTCTCAGCCCGGAGCCGGATGTTCAGCTCGGCCGCTTTCTGAGCGTGGGCGCCACACAGGCCACCTTCTCACCGCGTGGCGTAGAGGCCATCGAGAAGGTCTCCTTCGACCTGGCGAAGAAGGCGATGGCGATTGAGTCCGTCCGTGACCGCCTTGTTCCCTGCGCGCCCGCCGCGACCCGCGACGACGCCTGCGCAGCCGCGGCCCTCACCAAGCTCGGCGCACAGCTCTGGCGGCGTCCCGTGACGGCAGAAGAGTCTGCCAAGTTTGTCGAGCTTTCCGGCGCCGCAGCGACCACGCTCGGCGACTTCTACGCCGGGCTCGAGTATGGCATCGCCGGCGTCATCCAGTCCCCCAACTTCCTCTTCCGCGCAGAGCTCGGCGAGAGCGATGGCAGCGGCGCGCCCACCGGCCGGCTGAACGACTTCGAACTCGCCACCCGCCTTGCCTACTTCTTCTGGAACACGTCGCCGGACGACACCCTCCTCGCAGCGGCGGAGCAGGGCCTCCTCTCCACCGACGAAGGTCTCCGCACCCAGGCAGAGCGCCTCTTCGCAGATCCGAGGGTCCACAACGGCGTTCGCAACTTCTTCAACGAGTACTTCCGGCTCTACGAGCTCGACAAGCTCGACAAAGACCCGACCATCTTCGAGCATGCACGCCCTGAACTCGGCCCCATCGCGCGGGAGGAGACGCTCTCCACCATCGAAGCGCTGTTGCTTGAGGAGGAGGGCGACTACCGCGAGCTCTTCACAGGCCGCCGCACCTTCCTCAACCGGGAGCTGGCCTCGGTTTATCGCGTGCCCGCGCCGGCCCGAGAAGGGTTCGCCGAGTATGTCTATCCGCCGGATTCTCCGCGCGCTGGCTTCCTCGGACAGCTCTCCTTCCTGGGACTCAACTCGCACGCCGTCGCCTCCTCGGCGACGCTGCGTGGCCTCTTCATCCGGGAGCGGCTGCTCTGCAAGCGTATCAACCCGCCGCCGGTCAACGTCAGCACTGCCCTCCCCGAGGTGGACGCCGACGCGCAGACCCTTCGCGACCGCCTCTCGACCCATGCAACCGAGCCGAGCTGTGCAGGCTGCCACGACCTTACCGACCCCATCGGCCTTGGCCTCGAGAACTTCGACGCCATGGGGCAGTTCCGGACCACCGACAATGGCGGCGTCATCGACCCGGCCGGAGACCTCGATGGCGCCCCCTTCGCCGATGCGCGCGGAATGGCCGAGCAGGTGGTCTCACACGCGGAGTTCGCAAGCTGCTTCGTCTCCAACCTCTACCGCTATGCCACGGGACACGAGGAGAACTTCACCGAGTTGCCCATCCTTGAGGGGCTGACCGGCGAACTCGAGGCCTCGGGCTACCGTATCAAGCCGGCGATGCTCGGCATTGTCATGAGCGAGGGCTTCCGCTCCGCCTCGAAGGCCCAGTAGGAGCCCCCATGAACCTCTCTCAACCATCCCGTCGTCGCTTTCTTCGCGGTATTCTGGGCGGCGCCGCCGTCGGCGTAGGTCTGCCCTGGCTCGAGCTGATGGCCCGTCCGGCCGTCGCCAGCGCCGCAGCAACCGATGCCTTCCCGCGCCGCTTCGTCATCTTCTTCTGGGGCAACGGTGTATTGCCCGAGAAGTGGGTCCCCTCCACGACCGGCACAGGCTTCGAACTCTCCGAGCAGCTCGCGCCGCTCGCCTCTGTTCGCGAGCACCTCTCGGTTGTCAGCGGTATGTCGGTCAAGACCGGCAACCCCGTGGCACATCTCGCCGGCCCGAGTGGCTTCCTCGCAGGCCGCCCGCTCATCGTGAACGGCAACGACTCGACCTTCTCTGGCCCCTCGATCGACCAGATCATCGCCTCGGAGATTGGTGCCAACACCACCTACCGCTCGCTCGAAATCGCCATTCAGGAGCGGGCCCGCGGGCTCTCCTATGTTGCCTCCAACCAGGTGAACCCTGCCGAGGCCAACCCCCGCGTGCTCTTTGAGCGGCTCTTCGGAGGCTCGTTCCGTGCGCCCGGCGAAGAGCCCATCATCGACCCGACGCTCTCGCTCCGCCGCAGCGTGCTCGACGCTGTTGGCGACGACATCGGCCGGCTCAAGCGCCGCGTCGGCACTGCCGACCAGATTCGGCTTGACCAGCACCTGACCGGCGTACGCGATCTCGAACTCCGCGTTGCCCGCCTGCTCGAAGACCCGGCAAATCTTGCGGCCTGCGCCAGACCGACGGAGCCGAGCGACTATGCGCCCATCGATGGTCGGCCGCAGATGAGCGCCATCACCTCTGTCATGTCGGACCTGGCTGCCATGGCGCTCGCCTGCGATCAGACCCGCGTATTGAGCATGTGGTACAGCGCCTCGCTCAACGGCATCCTCTTTCCGGGCGCCTCGGCCGGTCACCACACGCTCACCCACGATGAGCCAGGCGACCAGCCCATGGTCAACATGATCGTCAAGAGCATTATGACCGACTTTGCCACCTTCGTGGAGAAGCTCGCAGCCGTTGACGAGGGCGAAGGCAGCCTCCTCGACCACACGGGCATCCTCGCCACCACCGACTGCGCGATGGGT
>JBIIFW010000023.1:0-17346 GCA_044236985.1 Bradymonadia bacterium
CACCGAGCCACCGCTCGCGGCCCGCGAGGCCGCAGCCTGGTTCCAAGGTCCGCTCCGCCACGCCATCCACGGCCTCAAGTTCCAGAACGAGCCCTGGCGTGGCAGAGCGCTCGGCTTCGCTGCCGCCACGCTCGCACCGCCAGCCGCAGCCTTCGACCTCATCGTACCTGTACCGCTCTCGCGCGAGCGGTTGCGCGAGCGTGGCTACAATCAGGCCCTGCTCATCGCCCGCGGCGTGAGCAGAGCCACGGCGACGCCCATGCGGCAGAGCAGCCTTGCGCGCCACCTGCATGGCGAGGCGCAGAGCTCCAAGGGGCGCGACGCGCGACGCGACATCCTCGGCGCCTACGCGGCCCGCTCCGTCGCAGGCCGTCGCGTGCTGCTGGTTGACGATGTCACCACGACCGGCGCGACAGCCCTCGCCTGTGCAGCCGCACTCTTCGAGAGCGGCGCGCAGAGCGTGGCCTCCTGGTCGGTCGCCGCAGCGCCCTGAAACCCTTTGCGGCTTGACGGCCGATCGCCGCAGTTGGTAGCCTCGACCGACTGCGGAATCGCCCGCCCTGTCTCACGAAGGTTGCTCCATGCGTACGTCAACGGCTTGCGGTTTGGTGGTGCTCGCGTCGCTCGTTCCGACGCTCGCTCATGCCGCAGAAATGACCGATGTTGCGGACGCCTTCGACATGGCACACAACAATCCCATCGACTTCCGGTTCGAGCCCTCCTTCCGCTCGGAGAGCAGCTCGGGGGTCATCTCGCGCGAGAACGTCTGCACGCCCAAAGAGAGTTGCGCGGCCACTGTCTTCAACCGCGAGCTCGAGTTTGCCCGGAGCATGAGCATCCTCGACACCACGCTCAAGCTGGGCGTCGGCATGAACTTCGAGCTCCACGGCCGGCTCCCCGTCGTCTTCGCAGACCAGACAAACCTCAAGTTCGCAAACGATGTGAACGGCAGCAACTCCCGCGTCGACCCTTCGGATGACAAGGTTTCAGCAGACCTCGCCGACGGCGACTTCTTCAGCTCCTACCAATTCTTCGATGTCGAGACGCAGGGCGATGGCATCAAGCGGAGCGGCACGGGCGACCCGACCCTCGGCTTTGCCTGGTCGCCGCTCGAGAGCACAGAAGAGGAGCCTTGGGGCACGCTGGTCTTCGGCTTCGACTACACGCTGCCGATGGCCGAGATTCGCACCGCCGACAACGACGCTGTTGGCCGTGGCGTGCACAACTTCGCCTTCTTGCTCGCCTCAAGCCGCCCCGTTGGCGCCATTGAGCCCTTCTTCACCTTCCAGTTCGACCTGCCGCTGCCGGCGACCAACTCGCCCTACCGCGACATCTCCTCCGACCAGAGCCTCGTCGGCCCCGGCCCCAAGTTCGAGACCACGCTGGGCACCGAAGTGACCATGTTCAAAGATGCAGCCAGCAAGCAGAGCTACACGCTCGGGCTCGGCATGCGCTACGGCTACCAGTTCGCCGGACGCGACTGGACGCCCCTCTCCGATGCCTTCGCCAACAGCGGCTGTAACGACCTCACGCCCCTCGAGGCTGGCATGGTCACGACGGGTGGGGGCGGTCCCGATGGCAATGCCTACAACCCAATCTCAGGCACGAGCCCCGACCTGGCTCGGTGCGGTTGGGTGGTTCAAGCGCCCGGCAACGCTGTAGGCCTCGACAACCCCGCCGCCGCGACGAACGAAACCAAGTTTGCCTACGACGGACTCAGCGATGTGGAGGGCTTCGGCCTCGTCGGCGGCAACATCGCCCTCAACCTCCAGTTCTCCGAGTGGGCCGAGCTCCGCATCAAGAGCGATGTGGTCTACGAGACCTCGCACTTCCTCACCAATGCCAACTCGGGCAAGAGCTCGGAGGCAGACGGCACGGTCGAACTCGATCCCGCAAAGGGCGAACGGAACCCCTTCTACAACACGGCCATCGACGCGCAGGGCAGCCGCTTCCGTTCCGATGGCGTGCTCCGCATCAACTGGGCCGCCACCTTCGCCATCCTACTCTGAAGACTTGAGCCTCGCCCGGGCCCGGTCGTAGACCTCGGTGCTCTTGAGGCCGAGCCGCTTCGACAGCAGCTTGGCGATCGCCTTTGTGCGGAGTCCCTCCTCTGCGAGCGCGTCGATCCAGCCATCCACCTCGGCGTCTGGTGGAGGACCGGCAGGCGGCGGGGGCGAGATGCCCAGCACAAACTCGCCACGCGGCTCCGACAGGGCGAGGTGAGCAGCGACCTCTGCCGCGGTGCCGCGAATGAACTCCTCATACTGCTTGGTCAGCTCCCGCCCAGCGACCACGCGCGCGCCTGGTGCCTGACGGGCAATCTCCGCCACAAGCGCTGCCACCCGGTGGGGGCTCTCAAAGCAGACCGAGGTGCCGGAAGCCGTGAGCCATGAGCCAACGGCGGTACTCCGCTCCCCTTCGGCGCGAGGCGCAAAGCCTACGAAGGTCCACCGGTCTGCAGGCAGCCCCGCCGCGCTCAGAAAGGCCAGCACCGCGCTGGCGCCTGGCACGGGGACGACCGCCACGCCCGCCTCGGCAGCAGCTCGCACGAGCACAAAGCCGGGGTCGGAGATGAGCGGTGTGCCGGCGTCAGTAACGAGCGCCATCTCCTCGCCCTCTCGGAGCCTGCGCACCACCTCGTCCACCTTCTGGCGCTCGTTGTGGTCGTGGAACGAAGAGACAGGCGTCTCGATGCCATGACGCGAGAGGAGCTGCCGCGTGTGGCGGGTGTCCTCAGCGAGAATGAGAGAGACATCTCGCAGCAGGCGAAGCGCCCGCAGCGTGATGTCCTCCATGTTCCCGATGGGCGTGGCGACGATGTAGAGCGCCACAGGAGCCTTAGGGGCGGGCACCGGCGGGCAGCGCCAAGCCTAGCTCCGCACGGAGCTGGAAGTAGTGCTCCGAGACGGCAAACAGCGTGAGGTCGCGGACCCGATCCTGAGGAGCGGAGCGGCCGACCGCGTTGGCACCCTGCGAGACCTGCTCGATGGCGCTGCGGAGGTCGCCGGAGACGACCAGGGCGGCACGGGCAGCGGTGAGGTCTGCATGGCGGAGCCAGGCAGAGAGGTCGGGGTTACGGCCGGCCTCGAGCACCGCCTTTACCCGTGCCTCAATCTCGCCGCGATGGGGCGGCTGAAGGTCCTGCATGGCATGCGCCAGCTCCTGCACCTTCTCTACCGGTGCGTCGGCGGGCATCTGCTCCGTCACGACCGCAACGGCCGCGTAGAAGAAGGGCTTGATGGCGTCGCTCTTGGGAGCAACCGAGGCCAGGTAGAACTCGGGCCGCATCAGCGTCGCAGCCCGTGCGGTGGCGAAGGCCAGCTCACGCGGCTGCTTGCCGGAGAGCATCTCCTTGCCCACCAGGACGGCAGCAGGGTGGAGGTTGGCGTTGGACACACCGACGGCTCCCTCCTTGACGAAGGCGAGCAGCGCGCCGCTGTCGACGGCGGTTGCAGCCTGTGCGAGCGCCGTGGAGAAGAGCGACTTGTCTGCAAGGTCGAGCCGGTCCTTCTTCTTGAGCCCGAGCGTCTTGAGGTCGCTCGAGAAGGTGTCGCGGATGGAAACCGAGACCGCCGCGAAGAGGTTGGAGAGCACGACATCGGTGTCGGCGTGGTAGATGAGCCGCCACTGCTCTGCACTGATGGGCTTGGAAACGGCCTTGGGCGCCGCGTTCAGGTGCTTCTGGTAGAAGGCCTCCTGCTCACGGGTGGCCTGGCCGAGCAGCGCAAGCGCGCCGGCGACACACCATGCCTTGTCCACCTCGTTCTCGCGGAGGTAGAGTTCGTAGAGGGTCTGGTAGCTCTCGACCCGGTTGGGCTCGTTCTCGATGAGGCGGTGGTGCTGCGCGATGACCGCCTTGCCCGACGCGCCGGAGCGGGCGTAGAGGTCGGCGAGAATCTCGTGCAGCGTCTGGTCGTTGGGCGCGAGCGCCGAGGCAAGCTGGAAGGAGGCAATGGCCTCTTCGTACATGCCGAGGCGGGAGCGGTAGACCTCGCCGAGGTTGCGATAGAGGAGGAGTTGAAGCGCCCTCCCCTCTTCCGAGCTGTCGCTCCCGACCCGCTCGATCATCTTGCGGTAGTTCTTCTGAAGCGCCGTCCAGTCCTTGGCCTCGGTGAGGAGCCGGTCGATGGCCTCGAAGGCCTCCAGCAACCCAGCATCCTCGCCAAGCGCCTGGTTGAAGAAGACGACCGCTTCGGAAACGTTCTCGAGCTGGTCGCGGAACATGGTTCCGATGGAGAAGAGCAGGCGGGCCTTGCGGCCGGAATCGGTCTCTTGCGCGGCGAGCAGCCCGAGCATCTCGGTCGCCCGCTGCCAGTTCTCCGCCTCAGCGTAAATCTGCAGCAGTTTGTTGAGCACAAGGCGGGAGTTGGGCTCGAGCTCGAGCGCCAGGCGCAGGTACTTGTCGGCCTCGTCGAGATTCGCTGCCGCCTCGTAGGACTCGCCAATCTGGACGAGCAGCGTGAACCGCTCCGCGGCGGGAACGACCTCAAGCAGCTTCGTCCTGGCCTCAAGGGCCCCCGACTCGTCGTTCGATGCGATGCAGCACTTCAAGACAAGCTGCAGCGCCTCTGCACGTCTGGGCTCGATGGCCAGCACCTGCTCGGCAAGATCCCGTGCGCCGTAGAGGTCGTCGACCGCCATGTAGCAGCGGGCGGCGGACATCATGACCTCGCTGCGCTGCGCAGCAGCCAGCGTTCCACCGGCCGTGCGAAGCACCTCCTGGTAGGCCTCCGCTGCATCGCGATTCTGGCCGACCTTCGCCGAGACACGGGCGAGGCCGAGCAGCGTCTCAGCGTTGCTCCCCTCGAGCTGAATGGCCGCGTCGTAGTGACCACGGGCCTCGTCGAACTGGAGCAGCGACTCCGCCACCCAGCCTGCGATCCGCTCGAGCGAGGCCGCTGCTGCCGGCTCACGCTCCTCCTCCTGCGACAACAACAGCTTCACGAGCGGGCGAGCCCGCTCGGCCCGGTCGAGCTTCACATAGATGGGCAGCAGCGGCTCTGCGGCCCGCGCAAGCGTGGGGTCCAGTTCGAGCGCATCTTCGAGCCAACGCTGGCCCTCGCTCTGCAGCCCAAGGTGGACCAGGTGGGTCCGACCGATTGCGGTCATCAGCACCGCACGATCCATCACCTCGGTCGTCATCTCGAGGTGGGCGAGCTGCACGCTCACCGCCTCGTCCCAGCGCGCAAGCGCCTCGAGTTCCGATGCAACGCCACGCAGGACCGCAGGGCGCGTGCCATCCAGCTCCCGCGCCTGGTTGAACCGGTCGAGTGCCTCGGCATGCAGGCCCAGCTTGGCGCCGAGCAGCTCGCCGGCGTGGAAGTGGAAGACCAACTTCGCTGCTTCGTCCCCCGTGACGGCTGCGGCTCGGTCGAGCAGCTCCACCGACCGCTTCCAGTTCTCCGTCTCCTCGTAGAGACCGGCCAGGCTCGCGAGCGCGCCAAGTTCGGTCCCACGGAGCTCCAGCGCCTGCTCCAGCGAGGCGATGGCGCGGACCGTGTCCTGCTGCTGCTCCACGAGCACCGCGGCCGCCTTCGTACGGGCTAACACCCGCTCATCGAGGTCGGATGCCGCGACGGCGCGACGGTCGTAGAGCGCCACGAGCTCTTCAAACCGCTCCTGCTCCGTGAAGATGCGCTCAAGCGAGGCGAAGGCCAGGTCATGACCTGCATGCAGCGAGAGCACTGACTCGAGCGATCCAATCGCAGAGAAGACATCGTCTGCAGACTGCTCCTGCACCAGCGCCCGGGCGAGCAGGAGCTCCACCCGTTCGCTCGTGCCGGTCAGCAGTGCAAGCCGACGCTCGGTCACCTCGAGCCACCGGCTCCAGTCCTCGATGGAGGCGAGCAGCGGCTCCACCGCCACCATCGCCGGCAGGTCGTCGGCCTTGACCGACAGCGCGTCGAAGTAGGCGTCGATCGCACGCTCCACATCGTGGAGCTTCGTTGCCCAGATATCGGCAACCTCCGACCGGCAACGGACCATCTCTGCGGGCTCAGAGGCCACGTCGGCGCGACGCTCCAGCACCGCGACCAGCTCGCGCCAGTCGGGCATCGCGGCGAAGATGCGCTCGAGCGCGTCGTAGGAAACCGCATCGCGGTCCTGAACATCCAGCGCCTGCTGGAAGGCCTTTGCAGCAGCATCCAGGTCGCGAAGCTTCTCCTCCGCGAGCGCACCAACTCGCCGAAGCAGGTCGCCCTGTGCAGCGGGGTCATAGGAGACCTCCACCTTGCGGGTCAGGATGCCGCTCAGCGCAGACCAGTCCTCGGTCACCGTGTAGATGCGCTCGAGGGCGTCGAGGGCCAGCGTATTCTCGCCATCAATCGCCAGCACTTGGTCGAAGAAGACCTCCGCCATCTCGGGCCGGTTGAGCTTCTCCTCCTGGATGCGGCCAGCCGCAAGCCGGAAGGGAAGTGTCGCCTCCTCCGAGTCGTCTGCCGCCACGCGACCGATGATCGAGCGGTAGAGGTCGATGAGCGCAGCGTGCTCGCCCGCAAGGTCGGCCAACCGCTCGACCTCCAGCCGGAGCTCCTCTTCCGTCGGTGCCAGGTCGAGCGCCTTGGCGACCACCGTGAAGGCCATCGCGGCATTGTTCAGCTTCTGCTCGAAGACCGGCACCGCGCGCAGCAGCGTCGTCTTCCGCTCCCAGAGGTCTTCAGTGTAGGTCGCCCGGTCGACGATCAGGCTGCCAAGCGCAGACCAGTTCTCCATCGACTCGTAGAGGGCCTCCAGCGCTGCGCAGGCATCGCCGTCCGTGATGTCGAGGTCGGCAATCCGCTCGAGAGCAGCGACCGCCTTCTCCGGGTTCCGGACCTCGTTCGACCAGATACCGGCGATGCGGTGCAGGATCTCAATGCGGTCGGTGTCGGTCGCAAGGAGCGCCACCTTCTGCTCCAGAATCCCAGCGCACTTCTCCCACTGACCGAGGCTGCCGAAGAGGCCCTCGAGCCGGTCGAGCGCATCGACGCTCTCGGGCTGCGCTGCCAACACCCGCTCCCAGGCTCCAACGGCCTTCTCGCGGTCGCCGATGGTGTCGGCGTAGAGTTCGCCAAGCTGCACGAAGATGGCGGCGTGAACGCCCTCCTCCACATGCTTGCCGGCCACGAGCCGCTCCAGCACATCGGCCAACGGCTCCGCACTGCCCACCTGCTGGTAGAGGGCGCGAAGCTGGCGCAGGTCGTCTCCGTTATCCGGCTGCAGCAACAGTGCCCTCGCAAAGCGCTCGATGGCTGCCTCGGCATTGTCCAGCCGCTCGGCCTGCACGCGGCCGACGCGCACCAACAGCCCATGCTGTGCCGCAGCGTTCGGGGCGAGTTCGACCAACTGGTCGAGGACGTCGGCCCACTCCTGGTCACGCTCAAGCCGCTCGAGCAGCAGCGAGAGCTGCTCCCAGGCATTGGGCGCATCGGGCCGGATGGCCGCAACCCGGCGCCAGAGCTCCACGGCATCGTCGGAGCGGTCGAGGAGTTCGTCGGCGAGGAGCGCCATCCGCTCGAGGTAGCCAACGCGCGCAGCATCCTCGGTGGCGAGCTCGAGCTGACGCTCGAGGACGTCGAAGAGGCGGGCCCAGCTCTCGGAGGCCAGGAAGAGGCGCTCAAGCGCGTCGAGCGCGGCCTTGTGCGTCGCCTCCGACTCCAAGATCTCTTCGTATGAGGCCACCGCTGCTTCGGCGTCGTCAAGGTGCTGCTCCTGCACCTCGGCGCGACGCCAGAGGAGCGCGACGACCTGCGCAGGCTCGAAGAGGCCATCGCGACGGCGTGTCAGCACAGGCGCAAGGTCTGCCCAACGCTTCTGCGCCAGGTAGATCCGGTCGAGCGCTTCGAGTGCCGTGGCATCCGCCTCGTCGACCGACAAGACCGTGAGCCAGGCCTTCTCTGCACCATCGAGTTCGTTCAGCTCCGACTCGAGGATCCGGCCCTGACGGGTGGCGTAGTCCTTCTTGTCGTCGTCGGAGAGCTCTTCGCGGAGCAGGTCGCCGAAGACATCGGCAACCTCCGACCACTTCTTCGTCGTTGCGGCGAACTGCTCCAGCTGGTCGCGGAGCCCCGTCTCGGCCGGCCGCTCCATGAGCGCCTGTGCGGTCGCGACGAGGCCGGCGCTCTGATCGTTGAGTTCGGAGACCTGAACCTCGGCCGTCTCGAGCCAGATCCGGTACCGCTCATCGCCGTCGCTCTCCACATCGATGCGCGCCCGGTTGAGCGCGACCAGCGCCTTCCAGCGCCCAAGCGCACGGTAAGAGGGCTCGAGCCAGGCTGCCACCGCCTGTACCTCGCTCCCAGCAGCCAGCAGCCCCTCAAGCGCGGCAATCGCGTCGGTGTCATGCTCGCTCTCGCGCAGCACCTCGCCATAGGTCTCCACGGCATCGCCGGGGCGACGGAGGAACTCTGCCATCACACCCGCAAGCCGAAGCCGGAGCGTCCGCTTCCAGGCGGCTTCGTTGGCAGTGTCCACCTGACGCTGCAGGGTGTCTGCGACCTCCTTCCAAGACTCACCCGCCTGGTAGAGCCGCTCAAGGCTTACCAGCGCTTCGGCATCGCTGGCATCACGCCCAGCGAGCTCTTCGAGCACCTCGATGGCCGCCTTGTGGTCCTCAACCTTCGCCTCGAGAATCCGCGCGGAGCGCAGCAGGATCGCCCGCTGTTCCGTCGGCTCGCCAACACTCTCCGCAAGCTCCCGGAAGAAGTCCGAGAGGTCGCGCCAGTTCTCGAGCCTGCCCGCAAGCAGCTCAAGCGCGTCGAGCGTCGTGGCGCGAGCCTCTTCGGTTGCGGCGCGACGGTAGGCCGCAAAGGCGGCTTCGGACGAACCGTTGAAGCCCTCCTCCACCTCCGCCAGCTCGACGAGCCGATCATGCTTGACAGCCGTCGTCTCGGCACCCTCAGCGATGACCTCAATCACCCCGGCAAGGCGCACACCGTCCTGCTCCTTGCGGTAGATGGGCGCGAGCAGCAGCGCTGCCTCTACGGCCGCCTCGCCGCTCTCCATGAGCTGGACCAACGCGTCGCGCGTCGCCCCATGCTCGCTCGATTCTGCCAGGATCGCGCCGTAGATAGCCAGCGCGCCCGGCAGGTCGCCCTGCTCCTTCTCGAGCAGACGGCCGAGCCGGTAGCGGGTGTTGCGCGAGGCCTCGCCGCCCTTCACAAGCGTGGCTTCGAGTTCCAGAATGCGCTGCAGTTCGAACCAGTTCTCGGTTACCGCGTAGAGGCGGTCGAGCGCCTCGACTGCACCGAGGTCGCCGCCATCGGCGGCCAGCGCACGGCCAAAGGCCTCAATGGCCCGCTCCTTGTCGTCGAGCTCCTTCTCGAAGACCGCGCCAAGCGTGAAGAGGATCTCCCGACGAGCGCGGAGGTCGGTCACGAACTCGAGCTTGCGGCCGTAGTTCTCAACCAGCTCTTCCCACCGCTCCGCGCGGGTGAAGAGGCGCTCCAGGGCCTCCACCGCGTCACGGTCGAGCGGGTCCATCTCCAACACACTGAGGTAGGTGTCGATCGCCTTGGCAGGCGCCTCCAGGCTCTCCTCAAACAGTGCTGCAGATTGCAGCAGCAGCCCGCGGCGCACCGAGGGCTCCGACATGCTCGACGGCAGCTCCGCACGACGGAGCAGCGCGCCAACGAGACCCTCCCAGGCGCGGGTCTGGTTGTAGAGCCGCACGAGCGCCAACAGCGCCTCGTCGTTCTGATCATCACGCTCCAGAACCTCGTTCCAGAGGGCCACAGCGCCAGCGACATCCGACAGCGACACTTCGCTCAGCCGCGCCGCCCGTGCGAGCATCGTCGTGCCCAAAAGCTCGTCGCTCTCGTCGCGCGACAGCGACACAAGCACACCCACGAAGTCTGCCATCTTTCCGGCCGAGCCGGCCAGCTGCTCCGCAGTGCCGACAACCTCGCCGTCGCTCAGGAACTCGCCAAGGTGAGCCCGGGCAACGCCGTAGGCCACATCGGTCTGCTTGAGCTGCGATGCATGCAGCTGGGTAAGGCGCAGCACATGACCGCGCCGCTCATCCGGGGTCGCCGCAATCCGCAGGCGAGCCTCCACAATCGTGACAACCTTCTCCCAGCTCTTCTCGTTCTCGAGGAGCGGCTGGAGCAGGTCCGACGCAGCCTGTGCATAGTCGTCATCCGATAGCAGCGCCCATACAGCGCTGCGCGCCACCGCATGACCGGGCTCTGCGTTCAGCACCTCGGCCCAGAGCGACAGACCCTGCGCGATGTCGCCAATCTGCTCAATCTGGAGCGCTGCGAGCCGCGCCACAAGTGCCGTCCGCTCCGCGCCCGTCGCCAGCCCGATCCGCTGCTCAAGGACGCTGGCCTGCTGCGCATGCTCACCCGTCTGACCGAAGAGCCGGTCGAGGTTCGACAGTGCATCGCGATCGCCTGACTGCTCATCGGCCAGCCGCTGCCAGACCTCGACCGCTCGCTCCGCGGCGTCGAGCATCTCCTCCCACAGACCCGCCGCGCGGACCAACAGACCCTTTCGCTGAGCGGCGTCGGTATGGAGCGCGAGGCGGAGCTCGATGACCTCCAGGTTGGCCTCCCAGTCCTTGAGACGGACGAGGAGCGCCTCGAGCTGAACCATCGTCGACTCGCGACGACCGTCGACCTCGAGCACCCGACGGAGCAGGCGCACGGCCTCCTCATGCTGCCCAAGCGTCTTGTCGCAAATCTGGGCGGCGCGCTCAAAAAGCTCCACGGCCCGCTCTGCGTCGGCACCCGCCAGACCCTCGTCATCCACAACGGACTCGAGCAGGCCAACATACTGCTTCCAGAGCTCCTTGGCCTTGGCCATCGTCTCCAGTCGCGTCTGCGCCAGCGTCGAGCGAGGCTCAGCGCGAAGCAGCGCCTCATACGACTTCCAGGCTCCAGTTGCATCGTTCAGCCGCTCCAGCTGAAGCTGGCCAATCCGCTCCAGCAGCTGCTTCCGCGTCGCGAGCGACTCCGCCGCATCGAGCTGAATCTCGAGCACGCCGACCAGCAACTTCCAGCTGCTTTCGGAGGTGTAGATGGGCTCAAGCAGCAGCGCGGCCTGCGCCCGCTGACCGTCGAACTCCACCAACCGCTCCAGCAGCCCCTTCACCTTCGGGTGCTTCGGGGCATCGGTCGCAAGACCAGCGACCACCCCCATCGCCGAGGAAGAGTCCTCCAAGAGGTCGAGGTAGACCGCTGCCAATTCAAGGCGCAGGTCTATCGATGCAGCACCCGTCGCCAGGCCGACGAGGTCGCTGAGCACCGTCGCCAGCTCCACCCCGTCGTTGGAGGCGCGGTAGAGTCGGCGCAGCGCCTGCAGCGCGGGCAGGTCGGTCGGAACCGCCTCACGCAACGCGCGGTAGGCATCGATCGCAGCAGCCTCATCCTTGCGCTGCTCGTCCTGCAGCGACGCAATCCGTCGCAACAGCACAACGCGGGTCTCTCCCTGAGCAAGCGCCGCCTTGTCGTCGAGCACGCTGAGCAGGTCGTCCCAACGGGCGAGCCGGGTGAGCAGCACCTCCTGCCGCTCCAACGCGTCGGCCTGTTCGGGCCACGACGCCAAAACCTCCTCGTAAACCGTCAGCGCGGCAGGCGCGTCCGAAAGGCTGAGGTCGAGCAGTTTGGCTCGCCGCATCGCAACAGAAAGCCAAGCCTCGCTCCGCGTGTCGTATAGGTTCCCGAGCGCCTTGCCGTAGACCTCTGCCAGCGACCGATCGTTGCGGCTCGCCTTCGAGGATGCGTCCAAATCGTCGAGCACCGACACCACGAGTTCGCCCGTGACGACCGCGCGCGAAAGCCAGTTGTAGGCCTTCGCTGCATCATTCATCTTCCGCGCAATCAGGCCAAGCTTGATCAGGAGGTCGCGCTGCGCCGTCTCATCGGAGGCGTGGCGCAGGAGCACTTCGCTCACACGGGCCAGGCCCGGCTGATCGCCGCGGCCCTCGTAGATCGGGGCCAGCAGTTCGGCGGCACGCTCATTGGCGTTGTCGACCGTCAGCACCCGCTCGAGCGCCTTGGAACCACGATCCACCTGGTTCAACCGCTCCGAGAGGACCTCCCACAGCTTGAACGAGAGCTCCACCTTGATGTCGGCCTGCTTGACCGTGCCAACAAGCCCTTCCAACTGGCGGGCATACTCCGACCAGTTCTCGTCGCGGGCGTAGAGGAGCTCGAGCCGCTCCCACTGCTGAAGCTCTATGGCACCCTTCCGGATGGCCTCCCGCGCACGCGCGTTCGTCGGCTCAACCTCAAGCAGCTCCTCGTAGACCTCGAGCGCACGCTCCGTCTGGCCAAGGCGATCGCCAAGGAGCTGCGCCAGCTTGAGGAGCGCCAGCGCCTTCGGCCCAGCCTCCGCCGTGGCAGCGGCCTTCCGCTCCACAATCTCGGCCAAGCGAGCGAAGTTCTTCTCCCGCTCGTAGCCCTGCTCCAGCGCCGACAGCGCCTGAAGGTCATTCGCGTCACAGTCGAGCACCTCGCCCCAGAGCGCGACCGCTAGCTCCGGCTTCCGCGCCTTGGTCGCAGCGACATCGGCCGCGTCGCGCAGATACTTGACCCGCTCGTCGTTGCCGAAGGCCCGCTCTGCGAGCATCCGCTTGATGGCAATCAGCTTCTCCCACTCGCGACGCTTGTCGTAGAGGTCTTCCAACGAGGCCACAGCCCCCTCATCCGACTCATCCAGCTCGCGAATCTGCTCAAACAGCTTGATCGCCTCGGCCTGGTTCGAGAACCGGACGAGATAGAGCTGCGCCAGCTCCCGCATCGCCGCAATACGGTCGCTGTCGCTATCCAGCGCAGCAATCCGCTTACGCTTTACATCAATCAGATCGGGCCAGCGACCCAGCGACTCCAGCCGGCCGCCGAGCTCGTCGAGCAGCGCCAGGTCGGTCGGGTGCAGCTGCGCCAGCGCCTGGTAGGTCGTCACGACCAGCATGTCTTGCTTGAGCTCGTCGCGGTAGATGCGCAGCAGCTCTCGCAGCATCGAACTACGCAAGGACGACTCGCGCTGCGCCTCGTCCGCATGCTGCTTCAGCAGCTCCGCGAGCGGCTGCCACTTCTCACTCCGACGGTAGACCGCCTTCGCCAGCTCGCGCGCGCTCGCGTCGGCCTTGTTGGCCTTCAGAACACGGCGAAGCGAGTCAGCGACCTTGTCCTCGGCATGAAAGCCCAGCGCCAGATAGGCGAGTTCGCGGTAGGACTCCGCCTCTGCAGCCGCGCCAAACCCCGCAAGCCGTTCCATGAAGGTGGTCTGCGCCTTGCGCCAGTTGCCCTTCACCACCGCATCGATGACCTCAGCGTCACGCTGCGCCGCGGCACCCGCGCGACCGGCAACCTCTGCCGCGCCAGCGCGGTCTCCAAGCGCGTTGAAGCGCGCCACATAGAGGGCTCCGGCCCAGCCGCCGTCGGGCTCCGAACCGTCGGCATCGGCAAGCTGCATCTCGAGCTCGCCCCAGACATTCCGACGGCAGTAGAGTGCTGCCAGCAGCTGCCTCGCAAGACCGAACTTGTCGTCCGACAGGCCGAGCAGGTCCCACGCCTCTCGCGCCAGCGCATCATCGCTCGCGCCATCGCGCGCCAGAAGGTCAACGATGCGCGCACCAAGCCGCGTCGCACCCTCTGCGCTGCCGTAGGCAATCTCCCGAAGGTCGTCGATGTAGGTGGTCATCCCGTCCCAACCGAGCGGAAAGAAGCGGGCCGCGTCGAGCGGACCGGCAGCAGAGGCAGGGGCGCCGAACGAAGCTGCCACGGGGGCCGCTGCCACGGGGGCCGCTGCCACAGCTGCAACCACCGGCTTCGGCGCGGGCGCAACCAGCGATGGCGCAATCGGCGCTGCCGCAGGAGCCGCTGCCACGGGGGTCGCTGCCACAGCTGCAACCACCGGCTTCGGCGCGGGCGCAACCAGCGATGGCGCAATCGGCGCTGCCGCAGGAGCCGCTGCCACGGGGGCCGCTGCCACAGCTGCAACCACCGGCTTCGGCGCGGGCGCAACCAGCGATGGCGCAATCGGCGCTGCCGCAGGAGCCGGCAGCGCGGTCAGCACCGCGGTAGCCGTGACCGCAACATCAGCGGGCAACTTCGCGGAGAGCGCGACCGCGGCCGCGCAGGTCGGATCAAGCGCAAGCGCCTCGGCCAGCTTCACACGCGCCGCGGAGGGATTCGCGAGATGGGAAAACTGAATCTCCGCAACCTCCGCGATGAGAGCCGCCTTCGCAGCCGCAACGCCGGCAAGCTTCGCCTCGGCGCCCAGGAAGGTAACAACCTTCTCCCAGTTCCCCGCAGCGGCAAAGAGCAGCCGGCCGCGACGGAAGGCCTCAGCGTGCGTCGGGTCGAGCTCGGCCGCCCGCTTGAAGGCCGCAATGGCAGACTTGTGCTCCTGCTTGTGCGTCTCGAACACCCCGCCCTGCGCAACCGCCAGGCGACTCTTTACGCCAGGCGACGCAACCGCGGCCTCCGCATCCTCAAGCGCACCCAGCACAACGTCCCAGTCGTCCGAAGACTCCACGCTCGCAAGCACAGCCTCCGCAAAGGCCGCCGCGTCTGACGAACGCGTGAGCGCCTCGTTGAGCAGCGCGTCTGCCGTCGCTGCATCATCCAAACCCAGCCGCGCGATGTAGGCAGAGCGGGCCAGCAGACGGGCAGCAGCTGCACCATCCGTCAGGCGGCGCGCATGAAGAGGAATCTCACGGACAACTGTCTCCCAGTCCGCCTCGCTGCTCCAGGCCAAATCGAGTTCATCAATCAGCTCGACCTGCTGAGGACGGGCGGCGAGGTCGGCGAGCAACTTGGCAATCTGGTTCGACATCATCTTCACTCTGGCGAGGAAACAGGGTCAGTAAACCCGTCTCATACTGTCTGAAATCGGATAACGCAGCCTCTCGGTGCGTCAGTTTGGCTTGAGGAGCTCAAGCCGTGCAATGCGGTCGCTGATCGCGGCGCAGCGCGCGGCATCCGTGGCAACCTTACAAGTCATCTGCGCCCGGGTCAGCGCGGCGACTGCGTAGCGCCGAGCCTCCTGATCACCCGTCGCATCAAACCGGCGACCGTAGGCCACACCCAGATTGTAGGGGGTGCTTGCGCTGGTATCACCAGCTCGGAAACTCTCCGAAAGCAGCGTGATCGCCCGGTCGGTATCGCCCGACGACAGCGCCGCAAACCCGGCCGCAGACATCAGCGCCAGAGAGCCGGCATTGTTCGCGAGCCCGTTGTCGAACACCGCGCGCGATTCAGCAAACCTGCCGTAGCGCGCGTAGAGCGAGCCGAGCGAAACATAGGCCTGCGCCAGGTAGCCGTCGGCAACAATCGCGGCGTTGTAACGCGACACTGCTTCGAGCGGCTTGTCTGCCGCCTCCAGCAGCTCCCCGAGATGAAGGAGCGAGAGCGCATGGCCGGCGTTGATCTTCAGCGCCTCGCCGAAGGAGGCCTCGGCCTGCGCCGACTTGCCCAGATCCTGCAACGCCACGCCGAAGTAGTAGTGGGCCGAGACATCGGTCGGGAGCAGCTTTGCAGCGCGTTCGAGCGAACCCACGGCTGCTGCGGGGTTACGATAGTGCTGCAGCTGCAGAAGGCCGCGATTGAGGTGCGCCTCGCCGCAATCCGGGCAGACGGTAGCTGCCTCGCTGAAGAGCTTCTCCGCCTGAGACTCACCGTTCTCGGCGGCAATGGCGATCCCCTTCTCCACCAATCGCAGGGCCTCAGCACGCTTGGCATCGCACCCTCCAAACAGAGGAGCGGCCAGACAGACCAGAAGCAAACACCAACCAAACCGCATGGAGCGCTCTCCCGAAGAAGCCTGCACCGACGAGCGCGGTACATTGGAACACAATGCGCACTCTATCCGTTGCAAAACCATCGGCAAGCGGGGCGAGCCATTTTCCCCCGCATCAACCGCATCTGCAGACGGAAACGCAGACGCCTGGAACTAACCGCCGGAGGTGAAGATCCAAGGATAGGAGACGCGGACTGTCCCTCCACCCTTCGGCTCGGGGAAACGCCACTGCTTGACCCGACGCTGCACGCAGGCATGCACCGCATCGTTCTTGAGCGTCGACGCCTTCAACTTCGTGCCACCAACCGCGCCATCGGGGCCGATTACGAACTCCACATCGATGCGACCCTGGAGCTCCGGGATCTTCTGAAGTTCTGTCTCATAGCAGGCGATAATCTCACGCCGATGCTCCGCGATGACCCGGCGAACAATATCCATGTCGAGCGCGCCCGTGAGCGAGAAGGGCTGAGAAGAAACCACCGGCGTGCGGACCTTGCGGTCCGAAACCCCGCGGAGATTTCCGCCGACATTGCTACCACCCGAACGACCTACGCCAATCGGGCCGCCGCCAACGCCTGTTGACAGCCGGCCACCGCCGCCTGCCAGACCGCCGCCAAACTTGCCAAGGCCGCCCTGCCCGTAGCTCTGACCCAAGCCCGTGTCGCTCACGCCGCCAATGGCCTCAAGCTCCGCAACGCCCGCCGCGGCATCGCCGCCGAAGACATTCGAAGGGCCAAGCTGGTTAAGAACATCGACGGCGCCCCGGTTCATCGCCTCGTCACGCGCCTCAGCGCGTGCGAGTTCGGTGACCTCTTCGGGCTTGTCCGTCGGCTTGCTATCCTCCGGCTTGCTCTTGTCGGCCTTCGTGTCGCCCTTGTCCGACTTCGTGTCGGCCTCCTGCTTGTCCTTCAGCCACTCCGGCTTCTCCTCCGGCTTCTTCTCTTCGGGCTTCACGAGCAGCATCTGAACGTAACGGTTCATCTGTGACTCTCGCTCCATCGCAAGCTCGCCAATCTCAGGCGGCACCAGCAGCGACAAGAGGATCAGGCCGCCCTGAATGAGCGTCGACACCGCCAGCGCAAGGCCGGATGCACGCCAGTCACGCTTGATCGGGAAGACAAACTTCGGAATCTCGCTGCGGCGGAAGAAGAAGACCAGCTCCCCCAACACGATCCGGACACGCGTCTCACGCGTCAGCGCCAGTTTCCAGACTGCGCCCGCCTGCGTTGCCCGCCCCGACGACATTGCGTCGGCCGGCGTGAAGTGGCTGTCGCCAACCCAAATCTCGCCCTCCATTCCCTCCCGGAGGAGCAGGACCGGCTCGCCGCTCGATACCTCGAGCAACACAATCTCGCCGTCCGGGATCAGGTCCGACTCAATCTGGAACTGGCAATCAGCACCCGACCCGACCTTCAGGGTCGTCGGCGGCTGATACAGGTCGTCAACAATGACAAGGTCTCGGAACAGCATCGCCGCTTCGACCGAACCATCCGAGTGCTCTGCGCGACGCAAGAAGCGTCGCGTGTAGACCTCGTCGTCCGTCTCGACCACGGGCGCCTGCGAGCCGCCGCCTGCGCCTGCCGCGCCACTCCGCTCACCCACCTCGTGGAAGCGAATGACCAG
>JBIIFW010000245.1:0-4426 GCA_044236985.1 Bradymonadia bacterium
CGGAGCAGCTGCGCCGTCAGCCGCTCGATGGCCGCGCCGACATCTACTCGCTGGCGGCGGTGGGCTACTTCCTGCTGACCGGGACCGATGTCTTCTCGGGTGGCAGCGCCTTCGACATCGGCATGAAGCACCTCGAGGAGTTCCCCGAGTCGCCGTCGCAGCGGCTTGGTTACCCGGTCCCGTGGCCGCTTGAGCAGCTCATCATGCGCTGCCTGAGCAAGGATCCCGACGAGCGGTTCGCCGACACCGGGGAGCTCCTGCGGGCGCTCGAGACGCTGGCGCTTGCCGACCCGTGGAGCCCTGCTGAGGCGATGGACTGGTGGGAGCAGTTCCACCCGGAGATCGTCTTCGCCGGCCGACCCACAGAGACGGGCGCTGCGCAGTGGCGCACTGTGTCGGGGTCGCCACCGCGGGTCGCTTGAAATCCCGTGGGGGAAGAGTAACAGACATGGCTCTCGCAGGCCGCTTTTGGGTGAACGCAGGAGTTCCAGATGGCTCGACGCAAGGGCAACCAGATTCCCGTCCCACGCAACCAGTCTCAGCCGGTGGGCAGAGACAACTTCAAACAGGCGCCCAAGAGCGAGTTTGAGCCGCCGCCGGCCTCGCCCGTCAACCCCAAGACCTTCCTGATTGTGCTGCTAGGGGTTTCGGCCCTGATCATTGTCCTGCTAGGCCTCGTTAAGCGCTGATGGGCTGGCGCGCGTCGCTTCATGGCGGCCATAGCGGCGCCTACTGTGACCATGCCGAGGGGAGCCTCGAAGAGGTGGTGGCGGAGGCTGCGCGGCAGGGCTTTGAGGTCTACGGGCTGTCGGAACATGCGCCGCGCAACGAGGAGCGCTGGCTCTACCCGCGTGAGATTGCGCTGGGATGGGGCCCAGACAGGCTGTCGCAGAACTTCGCGGCCTATGCAGAAGAGTCGGCCCGTCTGCAGGCAGCCTACGCTGGCCGGCTGACGGTGGTGCGAGGCTTCGAGACCGAGATGCTGCCGGGCGACCGCTGGGCAGAGCAGATGACCGGGCTGCGGCGGCTCTACGGCTTTGAGTACATGGTGGGTTCGGTGCACACGCTGGGGGACCACTATCTCGACATGAGCGAAGAGGTCTTCCTGCGGGCCGCCGAGAGCTGCGGCGGGCTGGAGGGGCTGGTGGTGCGCTACTACGAGGCGGTTGCCGAGCTCGTGCAGCGGCTCCGACCGGAGGTGGTGGGCCATCTCGACCTGGTGCGGCGGTTTGGAGAGGCGATTGGCCTTCCTGACACGGCGCGGACCCGGGCGTCGGAGGATGATGCGCTTTCGTCGATAGCCGAAGCTGGATCCATTCTCGATCTGAATACGGCCGCGCTTCGGAAGGGGCTCGCGACACCCTATCCCGCGCCGCCGCTGCTGTTGCGGGCGCAGGCGATGGGCATTGGCTGCTGTCTGGGCGACGACAGCCACGGCCCCTCCCTTGTGGGGTCGGGGCTGGAGGAGGGCCGAGCCTATCTGCTCGGCCTGGGCATCCGGCGGCAGACCATCTTGTGGCCTGCCGGCGGCGGTGAGGTGGAGCGGCGGTTTCTGCCGCTCGACTAGCCTCGGCGTTACTTCTGCTTGGCAGTTGCCTTGACGGTCAGGGTGAGCTCGTTGGCCACCTTGGCGGTGAGGCCGGCGGGGATGTTCACGCCGTAGTCGGAGAGCTTGATGCCGAACGTGGTCTCGATGCGGAGGATGTTGCCTTCAAGATAGTCAACTTGACCCTTCGGAAGCTCCCGATAGGTGGCGCGGACGGGGATGGTGATGGTCTTGGTGACGCCATGCAGGGTGAATTCGCCCGTGGCGTCGGCCTGGACCGAGTTGCCGTTGGTGAGGACCTTGTTGTCGCCCTTGAGCGCGAGGCTCTTGATGGCAAAGGTGATGTTGGGGAACTTGGCGGCGTCGAGCCACCGCTCGCCCGCCATGTGCTCATCGCGGGTCGGAACGCCGCTCAGTAGCGAGGTGACGGGGATGGAAAAGGAGCCCGAGGTCTTGGAGGGGTCCTTGAGGTCGGTCGCGATGGTACCGCTGACCTGAACCGAGGTGCCCGAGATGGTCTCGAGGTCGGCATCCGAGGTGTAGCTCGCGGTGGAGAGGGGGGAGGTCGAGATCTCGAAGTCGGTGGCCGAGGCGGCGGCGGCGGTGAGGCCGACGAGGGCGGCGAGCGAGAGCGAGGTGAGGGACTTCATCATGGGTACTTCTCCGTGGTTGGTTGGCCGAATGGCCTGAAAGGTGATGGGGTTAGAGGCCAGAGCCGGAGCCAGAGCCAGAGCCTGCGGCGGGCGCAGCGGCGGGCTTTGCAGGGGTTGGACTGTCGGCGAAGAGGTCGTCGAGGCTCTTTTGGGTGTCCTCAGCCTTCTTGATCTCGGCGGCGACGACGGGGTCGACCTTGGAGGTGAGGTCGTTGATGACGTAGCCCGCGACGCCCCAGACGGGCCCACCGAGGGCGAAGCCGAGGAGGCCGGCGACGAGGGGTTTTTGGAGGAGTGACATGGGTGCCTACGCGAGGGGTGTACGCAACGACGAGAGCGAGCAGTTTATGCCAGTCTGAAACATTTGCAAATCGAATGGTCTGACTAGATACTATCTACGAGATGAATACTCCGAACGTCGACTACCATCTGCTTTGCTGTTTCGATGCTCTTCTGCGCGACAAGAGCGTCTCCAAGGCGGCGCGTCGGGTTGGCCTCAGCCAGCCCGCCATGAGCCATGCGCTTGCTCGATTGCGTGAGATGCTCGGCGACCCGCTTTTGGTGCGCGCGGGGCGGGAGATGATGCTGACGCCGCGGGCGGAGGAGCTGGCGGAGCCGCTGCGGCTTGCGCTGGAGGGGCTGGAGCGGGTGACGCGGACGGAGCCGGCCTTCGACCCGGCGGAGTCGCGGCAGCGGTTTGTGGTGCAGGCCTCGGATGGTGCTGCGCTCTCGCTGCTGCCGTCGGTGGTGGCCGAGGTGCAGCGGCTTGCGCCGAACGTGGAGATTTCGGTGCGGTCGCTGGGCGAGGACCTCTGTCTCTACCCGCTCGACAAGGGCGAGGTGGACGTGGCGCTGTCGATGGGTCGGATCGACCAGCTGCCCGACCGGCTCTACCGGACGCTGCTGCTGCCGGAGCGGTTCTGTTGCGTGGTGCGGGCGAACCATCCCGAGGTACGGGGCGAGCGGCTGGAGCTCGACGCCTTTCTGCGGATGCGCCATCTGGTGGTGACGCCGCCGGGCGGCTGGACGGGCGCGGTGGATGAGGTGCTGACGCAGCACGGGCTGGAGCGGCGGATCGCGATGAGTGTGCCCCACTTCCTGTTGGCGCCGGCGCTGGTGGCCAAGTCGGACATGGTGCTGACGACGGTGGAGCGGATCGCGCTCAAGTATGCCGGCATCTACGGTCTGAAGGTGGTTGCGCCGCCGATCGAGCTGCCGGATTTTTGGACGGCGCTGGTCTGGCACGAGCGGACCCATCAGGGCGCGGCACATCGCTGGTTGCGCGGCCTGTTTGCATCGGTAGCGAAACAGGTGCGATAAGGGCGATTGGAAGAAGACCTGCAATCGGGAGTTTGCGATGAAGAGCATGACGAAGTGGAGCCTGGTTTCTGCGCTTGCGCTGTTGGCGGTGGCCTGTTCGGACGACAAGAAGGAGAGCGCGGCCGATACGGGTGGCAGCGGCGACACCTCGGATTCGGGTGGTTCGGGCAGCGGTGATACGTCGGGCAGCGACAGCGGCAGCGGCGACACCGAAGGCAGCGGCGCCCTCGAAGGGGTCTCAATCCCCGGGCTTTCGGGCGAGTTGACCGCCAGCTTCGATGCGCTCGGCGTGCTGCACCTGCTCTGCGCGACCGACGAGGACTGCGCGGCTGGCCTGGGCTACTTCCATGCCCGCGACCGGTTTGAGCAGATGGACCTGCGCCGCCGCGTGACGACGGGTCGGGTCTCGCAGCTTGTGGGTGCGGCGGCCATCGAGGTCGACAAGCGGAACCGGGTCACCTTCATGACGCGGGACGGGCGCTACCTGGAGGATGCGATCCTTGCGAACGCCTCGCCGAAGTCGGTGGCGATTCTGGAGGCCTACGCCAACGGCGTGAATGCCTGGCTGGCCGACATGCGTGCGGGCCGGAACGGGGCGGTACTCTCGGAGGAATACAGCTTCGCGCTGGTGCGTGAGGAGAACATCCCGGACTGGGAGCCAAAGGACACGGTCTCGTCGGTCATCGCGCTGGCCGACAGCCTGACCAACTCGGGGCGGGACGACCTGGCGATCTCGGACTACATCGCCGGACTCGGCGAGGAGCTGGCCTATGAGGTGGTGGGGCCGTGGAGCCTCGACCCGACGGTCATCGCGCCCGACTATGCGCCGGAAGGCCGCGGTTCGCTGGTGCTTCCCCGGACGGGCAAGGCGCCCGACTACGGCCCCTGGCGGAGTGTCATGGCGAGC
>JBIIFW010000204.1:0-4965 GCA_044236985.1 Bradymonadia bacterium
TGGATGGGTCGGCGGAAATCTCCTCGCCTTCGTCGCAGCAACCTTTCTGCTGCTCCCCGATCTCATCTGGCCCGCCGGAAAGAGCCACCCAAGCCAGGCCGACCGGCCGCGCCGCGAGCAGCTCCGCGGGATTGCGATGGGACTCGGGCTCGCCGCCATCGTCTTTGCCGGCTTCGTCCCCGGCTACCACCTCTGGAACACCCGCGTCGCGGGACGGAGCCCCGCGCCAGCGCTCAGCGCGCTTCGACAGCCGGCAAACGAGCTGAGCCTCCGCCCTGCCTCGGCCATACCGGCCGACCTCACCGTCGAGCGTGACGGCCGCGACCTCCTGCTGCACTGGCAGCCCTCCGCGGCTGCGACGCTCTCCCTGCAGAGCGACGGACAGCTCACGCGGGTGTCAGGCGCGCCAAAGCCCATGCCAGCCCCATCCGGAGACCTCCACTTCGCGGTCCGGGCGGGGGAGCCGCTTGCACTTCGGGTGCGGGTGGAGGAGGCGCACACGGTGTCGGGTAGCGTCACCCCTGCGACCAACCTCTGGCTCGGGAGCGACGCCCTGCCCTCCGCGACCAGCTTCACCATCCCCTACAATCTGCGGTGGATCCCCTGGATGCTGCTCATGCAGATCGTGCTGGTCGCCATCCCGGAAGAGACCTTCTTCCGCGGCTACCTGCTGCGAAGGTTTGCACGCCTCTGGCCAGCCGCAGACTCCACCCGCTTTCTGCACATCAGCGCAGCCAACCTGGCGAGCTCCGCCATCTTTGCGCTCGCCCACTTCGCCATCGGCTTTCACCCGGCGCGCCTTGCGGTCTTCTTCCCCTCCCTGCTCTTCGGACGACTCGCCGAACGTACGGGCGGCATCGCTGCCTCTGTGACCCTTCATGTGATGTCGAACATGATGATGCAGCTCGTCTCGACGCAGTATCTATCGTGAGCGCCCGGAGCGCAGGCGTCATGCTGTTGACGGCGTTCGCTTTGGCGGGCTGCGGCCGCGACAACTCAACGCAGCCGGCCGCCGGCAGCCCACAGGCGCGCCTGCTTCCGCTCCCGAGGCCGGACGACAGCTTTGCCGTCGAACGCATCGCCACCGTTGACGGCCGCTCCCATACCTCCGCCGCGGTGGCGACGGTGAGCTGGCGCTGGTCGGCTGATGGCCCGGATGGCATCGAACTGCTCCGCGTTGAAGGGCTCCACACCGAACTCTGGTGGCGCTCCGATTCGGGGCTGGCGCTCTGGGATGGCGACGGCTGGCAGACCATCGAAGGCCGCGGGCCGGCCTCGGAGCCGGTCAGCAAAGAGCGCGGTCAGCTCCGCGCCACCATCACGACGGAGCAGGCAACCGGTTCGGGCGACCGGGCCGACGGCTGCCTCCGACTCCGGATCGCCAGCCGCGAGCGGGCCGGGGAGGCTACCTCCGCACTCCTCCGCGTTGAGGAGCGGCAGCTCTGTCCTGACCGGGGCGAGGTCAGCATCGAACTCACCGGCCGCGGCCCGCTCGGCGAGCTCAACGAGCGCTGGGTCCGACGCTAGGGTCGGATACGTCGCCACGAGGCCGGCGGGAGGGTCTCGCTCGTAGGCGGAGGTCCGACCGACAGAACACACTGCGCGCGCCGGTTGGCAGCCTCGTCCGTGTTGTCCTCGGTCTTCACCACCTGGCCATTCTCGCCGAATCCGTAGACATGGACAGCCACCTTGAGCCCCCGCTTCATGAAGTAGCGTGCCAGCGACTCAGCGCGCGCATCGGAGAGCTTGCGGTTGTCTTCGCCGGGCCCGACCGTATCGGTGAATCCGCCGATGTAGAGCTCCACCGCAACCCACTTCGAGACCCGCGTGGCAGTCTCGGCGATCTGGTCGTAGAAAGCGGAGATAACTGGCAAATCTGCCTCCGGAATCACCGCGCTCCCGGTTGCGAACTTGATACCGGCAACGGTGTAATCGACGCGCCACGGGATGTACTGGCGCCCGATCCAGGCGCCCTCTGCCGAGAAGACCTTGAGGTCGATGGTCAGCACCTGGCCAGCCGCCTGGGCCCAGCTCACGGGCAGTTGCGTCCCCGCCGGCTCACCCGCGAAGGCTACCGCCGTGTCTGCCAGGATCTCGCCCTTGTCGCTGCGCACAACCAGCTCGACATGACCTGCAGGCGCGGTGAGCTCCAGCACCAGCCGCGCACCTTCAACATCGTAGCTGCCCGGAACCAGCGTGAAGTCGAGCGGCTGCACCACAGGCACCTCGAACTCCATGGCGAGCGAGCCCGGTTCACCGGCAAACTTGCCCGACACGAGGCAGCGGTAGGACTCCGTCCGGTCGGAGGCGGGGAACTTCAGGAGGTGGGCCTGGTCGGTACCGAGCTTTGCCCGCTTGTCGCGGTAGACCTTCTTGTCGCGGAGACGGGTCACCTCGATGGTCAGGTCGGTGATCTCGTCGTCGGACAGGACGCGGACCTCGACCCCCTGGTCCACGGTGCGCCAGCTCATCTCGATGGGGAGCCCCGCGGCGAAGGCAGAGGCTGCGCCAAGCGCGGCGTAGATGGGGAGCGCGCCGATGAGCAGCGCGCAGGCAAGCAGTGTGCGGGAGATGAGCCGAGCCAGGTGAGACATGCGAAACTCCACTGCGTACTAGGGCGAGGTGACCTTCTTGGCCCAGGCGAGAACGGTATCGTGAACCTTGTCGCCGTTGGCCGCGAGCTTCTGGAGCTCCGGCGCGGGCGCGAACCGGTACTCCTCCGCGAGTGCGGCGAGTTTGAGTTCGATCGCCGAATGCACGGTCGAGGTGCCGGGACGACCCACGTTGGGGACCTCGAGGTTCTGCTCGGTCTCGAGCGCGAAGGCGGAGTCGACCAGTCGGTAGCAGCGCACATCCCAGCTGCTGCTGTCGACGAGCGGGTTGATGGCCCTGTCCCAGGCCTTCGCCTGGCGAAGCCAGACGCGAAAGAGCTGGCTGCCGTCGGCGGAGGTGCCAGTGAGTTTGAAACCGAGTTCACCCGGCTTTCCGCCCGGTGATTGGAGGAGTTGGAGCTGCTGCTTCATCGTGTAACTTCAGCGGTCAAGGGGTGGTGCGAATCTGAAGGAGCTTGTCGTCCGCCACCCGGTAGAGGAGCGGCGTGGCGCGCAGGCTGGGGAGCATCGCCTCGAGCCGGCGGCACTCGTGGACCACAAAGGCAACCACATCGTGCTGCTCGTAGAGGGTCGAGAAGCGGTCGAACTCGTTGTTGGCGAAGTCGGCCGTGCAGCCGCCGCGCGCCACGAGCCCGTCGACAAACTTGGCCCGCTTGCCGCTCACGCCGACCATGCCGCAGTCGGTGTGGGCGAGGAGCGCAATCTCGGTCACCCCGCCGACGGCCACCGCATACTGGACCTCAAAGTCGCTGTCGCGGAGCGTACCGCCGGCTGAGCGGAGGATGTAGGCAAACTCGTTGGGGATGATGAGGTCGGCCCGATGGTCCATGCACATGCTGACGAGCAGCCTGGCCCGCGCGGAGGACAATGGCATGGAGCCTCTGCTCTGCGGCAGGTTGTGCCAGCGGAGCAGGTCCCCCACGGCGGTGCCGTCGAGTTCAGGGAAGATGTCGGCAGGGTCGTTGACCTCGACCAGGCGAGGGTCGCGCGGGTCGAGGGCCGGTGCGTGATGCTCTGCCATGGCGGACGTGCGTGGAGGGAGGGAGGAGGGATGCGGAAGGCCGTTTCGGGATTGCATCCACACGCCACGCGTGAAAGAGAGGGCCGCTCCCGAGCCTGCCGAGTTACCTTACATGAGACGACCCTCGCCGCAACAGCATCGCACCCTTGTCGCAGCCCTTGCAGTCGCGCTGCTTGTGACCGTCGTGGGTTGCAGACGGGAGCCGAAGCACCCGCCGCCGCAGCCTCCGCCGGCGATGCCGGCCAGCTCGTCTGCGCTGAAGCTGCAGGCCATTTTGCCGCGTGATGTGACCGCGGCGGCCTGGCTCGACCTCGCTGCGGTCCGGCGCGACCCGCGGCTGCAGCGCGTCTGGCAGGAGGTTGGGATGCCAGGCGGCGCAAGCCGAGAGGGCGACCGCGAACGGCTGATGTCGCAGGCCTCGGAGCTCGTCGTGGCCTGGTATGGCTTGGATGGCTCGCGCCCGCTCCGGCTCCTGCGCGGCGCCTTTGCCCCGCCGCTCGCGGCAGATGGCGAAGGCAGCGGCCACAAGCCGACGCCCGACTGGCGGGTCTGGAGCCCGACCGAAGATCTGCTCATCGCCGGCGATCCTGAACTCGTGCTGCAGTCAGGCGCGCGGATACGCATCGCGCAGCCCGGCACAGACGAAGCGTGGCGCGCCGCCGTGGCCGGCCCACCCGCGGTTGCCAGAGCCGTCTTCGTGGCCGACCCCGCGCACGCCATCTGGCTGGCAACCCAGGTGGACTACAAGGAGATCACCGATCGCGCCGCAGACATCGCACGCATCGAGGCCTCCGCAACACTCGGGCTCGGGCTCGACCTCGTCGTCTCTGTTGTCCCGACCCAGCCAGCACTCGGAGCGCGGGCGGCCGAGCTGGTCACCGCGCTGCTGGCGGTTGCGCGCGGGCTGGTCGAACAGGCGGAGGGCTCGGCGGGCTCCGGTGAGCCGGGGCTGATGGCGGGATTGCTCACCGCGGTCCGCGTGGCAGCGCCCGCTGCAGACGGCAGTGTCGCCCTCTCGCTCGAGGTCAGCGGCACCACCCTCGACCGCCTCGTGGAGGGACTGCGCACCTCTCCGCCGCCGGTGAAGGCTCCCGCCACCCCGCCCCAGCCCCTACCGACAACACCCGTGAGACCATGAGCTGCACGCCCCGCGAACTCGAAGCCTACCTTGCCACGCTCCTCGGCGTGAGCGCCTTTGCCGACTACTGCCCCAACGGCCTGCAGGTGGAGGGCGGGCGGCAGATTCACCGACTTGCAGTCGGAGTGACATCCAACCTCGCCCTCCTCGAGGCCGCGCGCGAGGCGGAGGCCGACGCTATCCTCGTGCACCAC